>NZ_QTUL01000004.1:269865-286212 GCF_003435675.1 Blautia sp. AM23-13AC
GTATCACGCACATCTGGTGTCTTCTCCAGTCCTCCTTCTTGACCTTGATTTCATCCGCCCGGATCACATCGCGCCTTGTCTTTTCGGACGTCAGCAGCTCGATAAGATCCTGTTCCTGTGGACTTTGTCAAATCAATTTCTCAAGTAATGACAGGATCACCTTCAGCACACCGGCCAGTACCATCACAAAGATGGGATTCTTTTTGCCTTTCCGTAATAGAACAAGGCAGATGATAAAAATCGCGACAAGACTCCAGTTCGTCTGGGCCAGCCGGATGACCGTTCCGCCTTCGCTGCCCCAGAACGCCGTGACCAGGATCGAGATTCCTGCCGAACCAATCATGGCCACAACCGCCGGGCGGAGGGAATGAAGGATGCCCTGGAGCATTGCCATTTCGCGATATTTCAGATAGAGCTTTGCCAGCAGCGTAACGAGAATGCACGACGGCAGAATGCATCCGAAGGTTGCTGCGAGTGCACCTGGAATGCCGGCGATTTTACTTCCGACAAAAGTGGCCGAATTGACTGCGATCGGGCCTGGTGTCATCTGGGAAAGAGTGATGAGATCGGTAAACTCCGACATCGAAAGCCAGCCATACCCCTGCACTACCTGTCCCTGGATCAGCGGCATTGCGGCATAGCCTCCGCCGAAGCTGAACAGGCCGATCTGGAAAAAGCTTAAAAACAGCTGAAAATAAATCATTTCCCATTCCTCCGTTTCGCCAGAATCGTCCGCACCGCACCGATGGCACCGCAGACCAGTACAATGTAAATCACGTTGACCTTGAAAAAGCAGGCTGCAGCAAATGCACAGACAAGAATCACCAAGGAAAATGGATCCTTTTCTTTTACAACACCAGTCCCCATCTCATACGTCACAGATGCAATCACTGCTCCGACACCTGCCTGCATCCCTTCCAGCATCTGACTCACAAAAAAATTATCCCGAAACGCCTGGTAGCAGACCGAAATCACAGAGATAACCAGAAACGGCGGAATAATCGTTCCAATAATGGAAACCAGCACACCGATCAGCCCCGCCAGCTTATACCCGACGACAATCGCTCCGTTTACCGCAATCGGCCCCGGCGACGACTGTGCAATCGCTACCAGGTCCAGCATCTCATTTTCCTCAATCCAGTGGTACTCATCCACGAACTTTTTCTTCATCAGCGTCACAATCACATACCCGCCTCCGAACGTAAACGCGCTCAGATACAGCGTGGAAAGGAACAGCTTCTGCAGTACCTTACGTTTTGACTCCATTCTTTTCACCTCGTTTTTTCCGATCTGTCTCCCGTTGTTTTTATATAACGAAAAGATCCCGGTTTCCCGGGATCTTTCTTAGTAAGCTGATGACGGGAATCGAACCCGTGACCTCCGCCTTACCAAGGCGACGCTCTACCGACTGAGCCACATCAGCACTCGCAAGTTGTTTTGTTTTTTTGTTAGCTCCTTGCTACATTTGGTATTCTATCAAAACTATAGTGAATTGTCAACAGTTTTTTCTACAAATTTGAAAATTTTTATTTGTTCACAGATTTTCCTGCGCTTTTGACAATTCGCCGTAATTTTTTCGGTCGTTTTTCCATCTCACGAACAGACCTCCCGCACTTTACTGCGGATTCTCTGCAGTGCATTGTCGATTGCCTTCGGCTGCTTTCCAAGTTTTTCTGCAATCTGCGTATAATCGTACCCTTTCAGATACAATTCCAGCACCTGGTACTCAAATTTGCTGAGCCGTTCTTTGATCCGCTCATGCATGCCGATTACGTTTTCCCGGCTGATCATGATCTCCTCCGGTGTCTCCTCGTCCACCAGGCGCAGCTCCTGCTCGGAAACCGGTTCACTTAACGAGACGAAGCTGTTCAGCGGCTGATGCTTCTGGCGCTGGGACGATGCCACTGCCGAATACATCTGACGGTCGATGCACAGGCCGGCGAAGGTGGCAAACGATGCCTCCTTCCCCGGTTTGTAGTCACGCACTGCCTTAAAAAGTCCGAGCATGCCCTCCTGGATCAGATCCTCGTGATCTCCGCCCACCAGGTACAGCGCCCTCGCCCTGGTCCGCACCAGCGATTTGTATTTGTCGATCAGATAATCGGTAATCTCGCGTTCTCCTGCCCGCAGACGCGCAATCAGCTCCTCATCCGTACAGGTATCGTAATCTTTCACCATCATATCTCTTGTATCCTTCATCTTTCTTCCGCCGGAGCGTAATGTGATTTTCCGCAATTTCTAGCAGCTTCTCTGTCTTACAATCTCATAAGCGAGCACGCCGGCTGCCACGGAAGCGTTCAGAGAGTCGATATCGCCTTTCATCGGAATTGTGGCTGTGAAGTCGCAGTTTTCTCTCACCAGACGGCTGACACCCTCTCCCTCATTTCCGATTACAAGGCCGATCGGTCCTTTGAGGTCGAGATCATACATTCTCTGTCCGTTCATGTCCGCGCAGACAAACCAGATGCCCTTTTCCTTCAGCATTTCCATGGTCTGCACCAGATTCGTCACCTTTGCCACCGGTGTGTAATTTAATGCACCTGCCGACGTTTTGGCAACGGTTGCTGTCAGGCCGACTGCGCGGTGCTTCGGCACGATGACACCATGTGCACCTGCCAGGTTTGCGGTACGGATGATCGCACCGAGGTTATGCGGATCCTCAATGCCGTCCAGCAGAAGGATAAATGGCGGCTCCCCTTTCTCCTCTGCGCGCGCGAGGATGTCCTCAACGGTTGCATAACTGTAGGAAGCCACCTGTGCAATGACACCCTGATGCTTTCCGGTGGTGGACAGCTCGTCAAGACGTTCTTTTTCTACATAATTGATGATGGTATCGTGTTTTTTCGCCTCACGGATGATCGTGCGGATCGGGCCGTCCTGGCTGCTTGCAAGGACGAACAGCTTGTCCACGGTCTTGCCGGAGCGGAACGCCTCGATGACAGCGTTTCTTCCCTCTACCATGCCGCCTGTAAACTCCTCATCCGCCTGCTGTACTTCCTGTTTTCTGTCTCTGTCACGGTAATCTCGTTTCCCCTTAAAGTCACGTTTTTTTCCGTCTCTTCTCTCAAAGTTTCTCTTGTCGTTTCTGTTGTTTTCTCTCATATCATTCCTGTTCCGCGGTCCCAAAAGCAGTGGGAACTTTTGCTTTTTCAAAAGCCCCACTGCCCTGCCGCTTCTTTCTTATTTTCTGAATCTTATCTGCTCTCACACTTCGCCAAGTCCTGCCCGGATCAGGTCGATCATCCGCTTGTAATCCCCTTTCAGGTACAGATACCCCATCACGGCCTCAAACCCGGTTGCCCGGCGGTAGTCGATCGTGGACGCATTTTTTGCCTTGGTATAGGATTTCGCATTTCTGCCTCTTTTATAAATCTGTTTTTCCTCTTCGGTAAACAGCGGCTCCAGAATTTCAATCATCGCCGACTGTTTCTCCGCCTTTACAAGCCCTGCCGCATGGCGGTGCAGCTTGTTGACCTGCATATTTGCTTTCCGCACCAGAATCGTGCGGATGACGATCTCATACGCAGCATCCCCGATGTAGGCCAGCGTAAGCGGCGAATACATGCGGATGTCATGCTGTTCCAGTCCGAATACCTCCGAAAGATAATCCTTCTCCCCGAAAACCGCCTCTGGAAAAAGCTCCTCGTTTTCTGTCTCTTTGCCCACTTCCGTCACTTCTGTTCTGTCCTTTCTTTTTTCCTCATCTGACGCAGCTCGCCCTCCAGCTCGAGCACACGGTTCGTAAGCTCCGTATTCTCCTGCTGCAGTACTTTGATATCCTCGAAAATCGGGTCCGGCAGATGAATGTGATCCATGCTTTTTCTCGGAATCCGCACATCATTCTGCTTCACAATGTGCCCCGGCACGCCGACGACGGTACAGTTCGGCGGAACCTCCTCGATCACAACCGATCCGGCTCCGATTTTGGAGTTTTCCCCGATCGTAAACGATCCGATGATCTTCGCACCGGCGCTGACCATAACATTGTCCTTCAGCGTCGGATGACGTTTCCCGGTCTCCTTACCATTACCGCCAAGCGTCACGCCCTGATACAGCGTCACGTTGTCTCCGATAATGGCTGTTTCTCCGATAATCACACCAGAACCATGATCAATAAACAATCCCTTTCCGATCGTCGCACCCGGATGGATTTCGATACCGGTTTTTCTCGCTGCCCGCTGTGAAATCCACCTGGCCAGAAAGTAATGGCCTTTCAGATATAGCTTGTGCGCCCGTCTGTACTTCAGCATAACACGAAATGAAGGATACAGCAAGACTTCCATGGGAGAATGTATCGCCGGATCCCGCTCCTGAATCACCTGAAATTCCTCTTTAAAATACGCGAAAAAACTCATCTTTCCTCTCCTTGCCTCCTGCCAGGACTTTTTCAGATTTTTATTTCTTACCACCTTTTTTGCCCGAAGGGCAATATTCAAAAACGGAGCTGTTTCATCTCCGATAAAGACGAAATAGCTCCGTGGTTCCACTTTACTTTAAGGGCATGCATGCCCTCTTCTTTTCTTCTGCATAACGTGCAGGACCCGTGCCGGACTACCCACTTTTTCCGCTTCACCCGGCCAGCTTCCGGACGCACTTCAAAAACCCTCGTTTCAGGCAGCTTCCAGCCCCATTTGTCTGCCATTCTCTGTGAAACAATTCTGATTTTCTACTTTTTCCGTTCCAAGCCTTTTTCTGTTTCCGTTTGTTCTAGTTTATGCAAATTTTTCTCGTTTGTCAAGCAAATTTCCGCCGGATCCACTTGCTGATTTCGACCGCCGGAATGACAAGCAGTCCAAGGCCGATCGCCACATCATATTCCAACGCGCTGATCCGCTCAAAACCGAACGCACTCGACAGTACCGGGATGTAAATGACGGCGGATGTGAGGACAAATGAGAGTGCCATCGCGCCCCACAGATACTTGTTCTGATGCTTCATATGGAAAATAGAACCTTTCCGTGATCTCATATTGAAGGAATGGAAAATTTCCACCATAGAGAGTGTCAGAAACGCCATCGACATGCCGTCCGGGCTGTTGACGATTTCCCAGCGGCCGGCTTCCAGATAGTGGCCGATGAAGTAGGACGCCAGCGTCAGCACCGTAATCACGATGCCCTGAAACGCAACATCAAAGCCGAGGCCGTCCGCAAAAATACCGTCATCCGCATTTCTCGGCGGGCGTTTCATGATGTCTGCCTCACCGTCCTCCATACCGAGCGCCAGCGCCGGGAAGCAGTCCGTAATCAGGTTGATCCAGAGCAGATGCACCGGATTTAAAATCGTAAAGCCCATCAGCGTCGCGCAGAAAATCGACAGCACCTCGGCAAGGTTCGATGCCAGAAGGAACTGAATTGCCTTGCGGATATTATCGTAGATTCGTCTTCCTTCCTCAACCGCCGCGATGATCGTCGCAAAGTTGTCGTCCGCGAGCACCATATCTGCCACGTTTTTCGTCACATCCGTTCCCGTGATGCCCATTCCGATGCCGATATCCGCACGCTTGATCGACGGCGCATCGTTGACTCCGTCTCCTGTCATCGCGGTGATTCTGCCTTTCCGCTTCCACGCATCGACAATCCGCACTTTATGCTCCGGCTGGACGCGTGCGTAAACAGCATATTCCTCGATTCTCCGGTCAAGCTCCTCATCGCTTAACTGGTCAATCTCGGCTCCCGTTACCGCTTTCCAGCCCGCCTCCAGAATACCCAGCTCTTTTGCAATAGCAACCGCTGTGTCTTTGTGGTCACCCGTAATCATCACCGGACGGATGCCTGCCCCGCGGCATTCCCGGATCGCATCGACTACTTCCGGCCGCACCGGATCAATCATACCGCAAAGTCCTAAAAAGCAGAGATCCTGCTCCAGAAAGTCCGGCTCCTGGGAGGACGGCATCTGGTTCCACGCTCTTCCTGCTGCCGCCAGCACGCGGAGTGCCTGGTCTGCCATCGCCTTGTTCTGCGACAGGATTTCCTGCCGGAATGCTTCTGTCATCGGCTGTTTTCTGCCATCACGCCAAACGGAGGTACACCGCTTCAGAATCTCATCCGGTGCGCCTTTTGTGCAGGAAAAATACGTTCCGTCGTTTGCGCGGTGGATCGTTGTCATGCGTTTCCGCATCGAATCAAATGGCGCTTCCCCGACACGCGGATACTGGACGGACAGGCTCTTCTTCGGGCATCCCTCTTTCTGCGCATCGTTGACCAACGCACATTCCGTCGGTTCTCCGACTGCCTCGCCATTTTCATCCGGCTCCGCATCGGAGCAGAGTGCCATAACGGATACGAGACGTTTTATATCGCTTCCCTCATGTTTTACCACGGTCATCTTATTCTGGGTCAGCGTTCCTGTCTTATCCGAGCAGATCACCTGCGTACAGCCGAGCGTCTCGACAGCCGTCAGTTTCCGGATCACCGCATTCCGCTTTGACATTTTGGTCACACCGATGGAAAGTACGATTGTGACAACTGCTGCAAGTCCTTCCGGAATTGCCGCTACGGCAAGGCTGACGGCTACCATAAAGGTATTTAAGATGTTCTGCGGCGTCACGCCCTCTTTTAAAATACCGACAATGAAAATCACGGCACAGATGGCGAGCACCATCACGCTTAAGATTTTGCTGAGCTGGTTCAGCCGCTTCTGCAGCGGTGTGCTCTCATCCGCCGACTGCGTCAGAACATGGGCGATTTTTCCCATCTCGGTTTTCATACCCGTTCCGGTGATAACAGCGCGGCCGCGGCCATAGACAACGGTGCTTCCCATATAGACCATGTTTTTCCGGTCCCCGAGCGGAACCTCGCTGGCTGCGCCGGCGTTCAGAACATCCGCTGTTTTATTGACCGGGACAGATTCTCCGGTCAGCGCTGCTTCCTCGATTTTCATGCTGGCGCTCTCTAAAATACGGCCATCCGCCGGAACAGCATCGCCCGCTTCGAGAATTACAATATCACCGGGTACGAGCTCCTCGCTCTTTTTCACTTCCATTTTCCCGCCGCGCATCACCTTCGACGTGGCTGCCGCGATCTCCTGCAGAGCTTCAATCGCTTTCTCTGCCTTGCTCTCCTGCAGAACACCGAGCACCGCATTAATGATGACAACGGTGAGAATAATGACCACATCAGCGTACGATTCGCCTTCATACGCCGATGTGATGCCGGAAATCAGCGCTGCGGCGAGCAGGATCAGGATCATCGGGTCTTTCAGCTCTTCGAAAAACCGCTGCAGATTGCTCTTCTTTTTTCCCGCCGCCAGCCGGTTAGGTCCGTGTTCGGAAAGCCGCCGCGCAGCTTCCGCCTCGGAAAGTCCCTGCTCCGTTGTCTGTAACTCATCAAGAATCTTCGAACTTTTTTCCAGATACTCTTTCATTTCCATCCGTCCTTTCTTCTGAAAACGCTTTTTGCGTTCCTGTGATAAGTTCCCACTGGTACACCGGTCTCTTTCTATATAGAAAAAGACCTATCCGCACCATATTTGTTGATACAGATAAGTCTTGTCATTTCATACAAAGCCAGAAGAAATGCTTTTTCTTCGGTTGTTGGCCTTATAGCGTCACGTATGCCGCCGACTACTCCCTTATTCTTCTTCCAGTCTACCACATCTTCCGGCCTTGTGCAATCGCATTTCTCTTTTATTCTTCTGCGTTCTTTGCGCATCCTGGGCAGCCGCTGCATCCGCCTGCGATCCGGTCGTCCGGCATCAGGTCGAGTGCCTTGGAAATGCAGCAGATCGCCTGTGCGGAAATTCCCTCTTTCTTTCCGGTAAAGCCAAGTCCTTCCTCGGTCGTTGCCTTGATATTGACCTGATCCTCTTCGAGATGAAGCGCCTCCGCCACATTTTTCACCATCGTGTCGATGTATGGCAGGAGCTTCGGCTTTTGTGCAATAACGGTTGCATCGATATTTTCAATCAGATACATCCGCTCCTCGAGCATCTCACCCACTTTTTTCAGCAGTTCGATGCTGTCTGCGCCCTCATACGCCGGATCATTGTCCGGAAAATGGCGTCCGATGTCCCGCAGTGCTGCAGCGCCGAGAAGCGCATCCATAATGGCATGGACCAGCACATCTGCATCGGAATGTCCCAGAAGGCCATATTCATACGGGATTTCCACACCGCCCAGAATCAGTTTCCGGTTTTCCACCAGTTTATGCACATCGTAACCCATTCCTACTCGCATTGTTCGTTCCTCCGCTTCGTTACTTTCTAGTTAAATCCATACAGCTTCTGCGCTACCTTGTAGGCATAGACTGCAATTTTCTGTCCCGGTTTTGATTTGCTGCTCATAACAGTTCCGAAAATGCCGTGGCGGATGCGGAAGTAATCGGCTGCATCCTCCTGCTTCAGGTATCTCCACAGATCGTTCTTTTTCTCGAGATTTTCTTCCGTTCCAGAGCGCATCATCATCACGGAAGAAACCGTCATAATAATGGTCAGATAGCTGATCATATATTTCCGCAGGTACTTCGACAGCCCTTTCTGTTCACCAAGGTAATCGATCATCAGCTTGTTGACACGGATCTGCTGGTCAATTCTGCCGATCATGACTTTCTCGTTAACCGACTGGTCGGCTCTTCCAATAAAGTAGCGGTAGAAATTGACATCGAGATAATACATCGTTTTGACGTACGGAAGCGGAATAAACGCAACCAGATTATCCACATAGAAGGTGTGCTCCGGCAGCTTCATGCCGCACTCTCTTAAAAGAGAAGTCCGGTAAATCAGCGAATGCATCAGCAGATAATGTGTTTTGCCGAGAGCTTTCGCCTCATCCCATCCGAAAAAGCGGCCTTCCGGCAGCGATTTCGCATAGCGCATCACACGTTTTCTCTTGGCGCCCTCTTTTTCATACACATAGTTACTGATCAGAAGGTCGAGTGTTTTCGGTCCGCGTACGACTTCTGCCAGAACATTTAAAATCTTCTGGTATGCCTCTGGGTTTACCCAGTCATCACTGTCCACAACCTTAAAGTACAGACCCGTCGCATTTTCCACACCCGTGTTGACTGCTCCGCCGTGGCCCTTGTTTTCCTGATGAATCGCTTTTACAATCGTCGGATATTTTTCCTGATAGCGGTCTGCAATCTCTGTGGTTCCGTCCTTGGAACCATCGTCCACGATCAGAATTTCTACTTCTTCTCCGCCGACCAGCAGCGAATCGATACATTTCTCCATATATGCTTCTGAATTATAGCATGGTACTGCAATTGATAAAATCTTCATCTTTTTTCTCCCTGCTCTTTTTTGCTCTTCTGCCGTTTCAGGCACGTTCCAGATCTGTGTATTTTGCGTATTCCGCAAACGCAGACGGAATGGCATATCTTTCAGCCGCAGTTTTCGCATCCGCAAAAATCAATCCGGCTTTTTCTTCCCCTTCCTGCTCCACATCGTTTCCTGCAATTTTAATGGCGTATCCTGTGATATGCCACTCGACATGGGAAAAAATGTGCTTGTACGGCGGCAATGCCTGAATATGAAGCGGCGTCACGCCGAATTTTTCTGCCTCTTCAAGTGCTTCCTGTTCGGAGAGCACGCCATCGAAGTTCGGGAACTCGTAAAGTCCCGCCAGAAGTCCTTTTTTCGGCCGTTTCCGCACTGCTGTGTGCGCACCGTCCAGAAATAACAGAACGGTTCTGTCTTCGATTCTGCGCGGCTTTGCGCTCTTTTTAAACGGATATTCCGTCCAGGTCTGATGCTGTCCCGCCAGACACTGGTCAAAAAGCGGACAGACTTCACATTTTGGTGCTCCGTTCGGCAGACAGACCATTGCGCCGAGATCCATCATCGCCTGATTGAAGGCTCCCGGATCTTCTGCCGGCATGATTTCGGTCAATTCCGCTTCCACGCGGTTTTTCACGGACTGCTTTAAAATGTCCTCACCGTCCTCCCGGAGGCGTGCCATCACACGAAGCACATTTCCGTCCACCGCCGGCACCGGAATGCAAAACGCGATCGATGCAACGGCTCCCGCTGTGTAATTTCCAATTCCCGGAAGTCCTTTTAAGGCTTCGTAATCTGCCGGAAATACACCGTCATACACTTCCATAATTTTCTGTGCGGCCTTCTGCATATTCCGCACACGGTTATAGTAACCAAGGCCTTCCCAGAGCTTCAAAAGCTTTTCCTCGGGACAGACCGCAAGTGCTGCGACATTGGGCAGTTCACGCATAAACCGCTCATAAAACGGCTTGACCGCCTCCACCCTCGTCTGCTGGAGCATAATCTCGGAAACCCAGATTTCATACGGGTTCTTTTTTTCTCTCCACGGCAGCACTCTTTTATTTTCGCCATACCATTTCAATAATGGCTTTGTGATTGTGTCCTGCATAGTAATCTCCTGTTAATATATCATTCTTATTTTGCCACATTTTCCTCCAAAATGCAAAATAAACATTGCGCTCTCACGTGTTTTTGATTAAAATTAATAAATACTTTAAAAGAATAACCAAAACCCTTAAGATATGGAGGAAAAACTCTTTTGATCGACAGTATTATTTTTGATGTGGACGGCACCCTGTGGGACTCCACAGACGTTGTTGCCGACGCATGGAATCAGATTATGGAAAAAGAAACTGATATGACACCAAACCTCACCGGAGCCGTGTTAAAAGGCCTGTTCGGCCGCCTGCTCCCGGATATCGCCGCCGTCATTTTCCACGAATATCCAAAGGAGCGCCAGTTAGAACTGATCGAGGCATGCTGTGCCAAAGAGCATGAGGCACTTCTTGCGACACCGGCTCCTGTTTATCCGGGACTTGTCGATGCACTTTCTATTCTTTCCAGACATTACCCGCTTTATATCGTAAGCAACTGCCAGGCGGGCTATATCGAAGTTTTTCTGGAAGCCACAGGCCTCGGTCACTATTTCAAAGGCCATCTCTGTCCTGGCGATACCGGAAAGGCAAAGGCAGACAACATCCGTACAATCATCGAACAGAACCATCTGCAGCACGCGGTCTATGTCGGCGATACCGACGGCGACTACAAGGCGACACACGAGGCCGGAATCCCGTTTGTCCATGCCGCATACGGTTTTGGTCAGACCGAAAACCCGGACTACACCATCACTTCCCCGATGGATCTTGTCACACTGTTCGTACCGGAAAATTAATTTTTAACAGTTTCTTTCTCATAAAAAATACGCATTCCTGTTTTGATAACGGAATGCGTATTTTTTATGTTCTATTTCTTCTTTTCTCAGCTCTCGCCCTTACCTGGGTAATCATCGTCACCCGTATGGTCTCCCTGATCCGGTGCGCTCGGTTCCGGTGTGGACGGGGTCTCGGTCGGTGCTACGGTCGGCTCCGGCGTAGACGGGATCTCGGTCGGTGCTGCGGTCGGTTCCGGCGTAGACGGGGTCGATGGAGTTGATGGGGTTGATGGGGTTGATGGAGTTGACGGCGTGTAATCATCGTACGTGTAGGATGGCGTTCTCGTCGGCGTTACTGTCGTGGTATTCGTCGTATCATCGACATTTTCGTCATCTGCTTCCGGTGCCTGTGTCACAGTAAGCGTGTCTTCACTTACCTCATAAGCTTCGGAATAGTAAATGATAACCGGTGTTCCGTCATCGACATTGTCATATAATGCCTGTGCCACTGCAGTCGGAAGTGCAACAGATCCTGTCGTCGATCCTGCAGTCAGATACAGGTTTCCGCCGAAACTGCTTCTCCAGGAAGCATCGTAGAAACCAATCTCTCCGTTGAACGGAATCCAGGAATCCACATCTCTTTCCCAGGAATAGCTGCCGTCTGCCTGAAGCTCTCCGTGCAGTTTTTTCTGGCTTTCTTTTGCTGCGGTTGTGTAGATACCCGGCTTCGTGTAGCTGCTCTGCTCCATCAGACCGGTTACACAGTCACCGTCGACAACCAGATTTCCATCTTTGTAGAGCCAGATATGCTGACGGCTGGCATCAACCTCAACATACGTCTTGCCGAATCCGTTGTTCTCTGTGGAAGCAGCAAACTCTCTCTGCGCATACTGCGGCTCTCTTGCATCTGCTGCGTGAGCATCTACTTCTTCTGCGATCTTTGCAATCTCCTGCTCCTGATCCACTTTCCATCCGTAGCCTTCCTGGCTGATGGTCACGCCGCCTTCGATACCGGTTGCCGGGAAGGTGTGATCCTTGCCATCGGTATCAATCGCTGCCGCAAGATTTGCCACATATTCTTTTACTCTTTCATTCCACTGGTTTTCATCTTTGGAATAATTTCCATCCGCATCGACCGCCAGCCAGTCTTTCATGGTATTTCCGTCAAGAACCTGTGTTGTTCCATCCGGCATACTGTATGTGATACTTGCGCGTACCAGTTCATTTAACTGATCCTTCTGTGCATTCAGTGTTTCGTCATCTGCTGTTACCAAGGTTCCGTCGTAAACGCCTGCTTTTTCAAGATCCACTTCGGTATCCGCATTGATCAGCGCGTTTTCGATGCACTGTTTTGCAAGGGTAAGATCCATTCCCTCACCCATAACAGCATCCACAATCTCAAACTCATTGTTCTGGAAGGTGATGTAGGCGCTGGCCGGTGCATTCTCACCGTCTGCGGACTGGAATTCGTCAAATCCATCAATCACCGCATCCAGTTTTTCCTGACTGTACTGCATGGTGACCTGGGAATCTTTCTCTTTTCCGCCATTTCCCAGGAACCAGAGGAAACTGTTCTGTTTCTTTAACACGCTCTCCACGCTGCCGTCTCCGGCGTAGGTGTAGTCGATGTCTTTTCCGCTGACACTCTTCGTATCATTGTCTTTGAATTTTACATTTAAGGTATAGTTTGCAGCCTGCTCTTTGATTTTCGTTTCTGCCTCTTTGGCCGTCATATCCGAGCAGTCTACTCCGTTGATGGTTGTTCCGTTGAAAAAATAATTCTGGTAATGGAACATTTTGCTTCCATAGAAAAAGCCTCCCACAGCAATAACAGCAACGGCTGCAACGGCGATAACCGCACCGCCTTTTCCCTTTTTCTTCTGCGGTTTTGCGCCATGCGGAATGTACTCTTCGTCGTCATCCTCATAATCGTCGTAGTCATCATCCTCATCGTCTATTTCCGGCATTGGGATATGGCCTACCGTGTCGCTGACGAGGCGCTCCATTGCGGCTTCCACCTGATCACCAAGCACTTCTTTCTCCGAACCCTTGGTCTCTGTCTTCTCTTCTCCCAGCAGATCATCCTCATCTGCGAATGGATCGTTGATGATCAGATCATCATCCACCATCACTTCTTCCGGTTCCGATTCTGTTTTTGTCTCCGCCGGCGTCTCTTCGATTTCTTCTTCCTCTTCTGTAAATTCCGGAATCTCGATGTCCTGCGTCACAGGCTCCACTTTGGTCTGCTTCATTTTCTGCTTCGCTTCTTCGTCTTTTGCACGCTCAGTTGCCTCAAGGACACTTCGCAGATTACTTAAATTTGCAGTCTCATCCGGGATGTGATCTTCGCTTTTTGTTTCTTTGCTTTCAAATTCAATGGAGTCTTCGATGTCTGCCAGTTCTTCCTGGAATGTTTCACCGCTCTCCTTTTCCGCCAGGTCACGGTCAATCTCTTTTTGCAGGGCAGCCCAAAGTTTACCGTCCTTTAAATCATCATCTTCAAACTTCATATTTTTTGCTCCTCATAGTTCTGTGTCTGCACTTTACTTACTTCTCTTCTTTTTTCCTTAAAAATGCCCCTATAGATTTCTTCTTTCGTCCAAGGGCATATACACTGTTAAGTATATCATAAAATCCGACAAAAAAAAGCCAAAAATTTGGTTTTGGCAAATTTCTCACTTTTTTCGTAAATCACCTATGGAATTCGTAAAAAAATACCTTCTGCAGCGCTTCTCCGAGGAAAATTCCAAGGGCAATTGCGCCTGCCGCGGTCGCTGTCTCTAAAAGATACGTTCCAACCATGTTTTCCGGCCCCATAACGATCGAGTAGACGATGCGGTACATACCGGCTCCCGGCACCATCGGAAGAATGCCCGGGATCACGAAAAGGATCACCGGCGCTTTGAAATGACGCGCCATTGCCTGGGAAACCAGGGCGACGGCAACGGCGGCAAGAAAGTTCTTCATCAGAATGCCGTCGTTGAATACTTCCACGATCAGATAGACCGCCCAGCCGATCATACCGACACCGGCCGTGTAGCATTCCAGCTTTTTTGGTGCGTTCAACAGTCTTGAAAATCCCCAGATTGCAACCCAGGCTCCAAGGGATTTCAGGATGATTTCACCTGCTATTCTCATATTTTTGCTTTAACCTCATCTTTTTTCTGTATCGGTTTTCTCTACCGCACCAGTGGACGGAGCAGCAGCATGCCAAGTCCCACGCCGATTGCGATGGCCGCAGCGGTTACAAACGCCTCAAGCATCCGTGCCGCACCGGAAATGTAGTCGCCGTGCAGGGTATCATACACCGCATTCGTGATCGCCACACCCGGTACGAGGGGCATGATCGATGCAATGATAATGACGTTCAGATCCATGGTCCCCGGCAGGTAATGAACACAGAGAATAGATGTGACCGCCAGCAAAAATGACCCGATACAGTTCACAAGAAACGACTGCATCCCGGCTTTTTTTCCTCCGTAAACACCGATTCCTGATATAAAACCTGCAAGTGCAGATGCCAGCACTTCGTAGAACCCGGCTCCGAACATGATTGCAAAGCCTGCGGTCGTCGCCATCATCGCGAGCAGATTTTTTTTAATTTCCGACTTGGCACGATAGATATCCCGCACCCGGTGGAACAGCGCATCCAGGTCGATATTTCCTTCGCAGAAATCGCGGGAAAGCTGATTGACCGCATGGATCCGGTTCAGATCCGTTGCACGGCTCTCTACGCTGCGCATAACAGTCATGGAATCCATCGCCGGGTCGTCGAGCGTTACCACAAAGCCGGTCGTCAGCGCCAGTACATCCGCAGTTTTCAGGCCGGACATGCGCAGCATCCGCAGCATGGTATCCTCCACCCGCCACGTCTCCGCCCCGCTTTCCAGCAGGATTTCTCCCGCCATGACCGCAGTGTCCAGCAACAGTTTATAGTCCATAGTTTTTGTCCTCTCAAATATAACTCATATTTCACACATGCCAAACGATTGTACCATGAAGCAGTGTTCACTTTCAAGTTAATTCTATGCAAATTCGGCGATATCCGGGCGTTGGGATGTTCCGATGTTCACCCGCGCCATTCACAAATCTTTTCAAAGTTTCTTCAAACTCCATTCACACTTTCCTCACATATGACAACTATACTAAACGTATCAAAACAAAGGGACAACAAGTCATCTTCCTCTATCTTTCAACCGTTGTCCCAACCTAATATTCTTTCCAATTTATATAGATTTTTCTTTTTCATAATGCCGGTGTTTCTGTCAGAAGAAATACCGGCCCTCCTTTTTTTATCCCCAAAAAAGAAGTGCCGACATCCCGCCTATGTACTATTTTTCAAATTTTACAACCAATGTCTTGTCCCCGACCGTCTCGGACAGCATTCCGGTAATCAATGTTTTCGCCTGTTCCTGTGCCATCGTTTCCAGGTCATCCATTTCTTTCGTCTGCTGCTCTACATCCTCCTTCGCACTCGCGATTGCATCCATCGCATCTTCCTTCCGCTCCCAGTTCAGAAGCGCTGCCTTCTCATCGTAATACTGGATGGAATCATTGTCGATGGAAATATCAAAAATCTCCACTGCCGGAAGTGTAACTGTTACTTCCGAATCCGTCACCTCCGTATTCGCCTTCGCGAGATTCACGCCCGCACGTACCTCTGCACGGTATGTCATATTAAACGCCTTCTGCGTCAGAAACGGAATCGACCCGTCCGAGTAATGAATCAGCCCGTTATAAATCATCTTCGCCGACGTCAGCTCCCCCGCCGCCTCCAGCTTACTGTCAATAAACGTCCCCGTAATCTCCGGCTCCCGGTCCCGCCGCAGCGACTGCGTCAGATAAACAACCATTCCAGCAAGGATTACTACGATCAGAAGATAAATGACAGCTTTTACCGTGCCGCGGCTTCCATTCTTTTCTCTGCTCACGTTACACCCACTCCCTTCTCATGTTTCATTTTTCATTATTTTTGAATATGTTCTGTGGCTCTATTGTACCTTATTTACACCATAAAAAACAGTCCTGCTTTACAAAAATATCTTAAAATTCTGTAAATCCTGTTCTGTTAGACTTTTCTTTTAAACAATACGAAAAAAGAGTGAAGATTTTGTATCTTCACTCTTTCCTAATACAGGGGATGAGAGAATCGAACTCCCACCAAAGGTTTTGGAGACCCCTATCATACCATTTGACCAATCCCCTACGCTAGATATACCTTCAAAACCGCATACACTTAACACCTATACATCATACCATACTTT
>NZ_QTUL01000040.1:0-822 GCF_003435675.1 Blautia sp. AM23-13AC
CACCTCACTCCCTCTCGCCTTGACCGCTAATCTTATCAATAGGTTTTTGCACCTTTTTAATCTAACTAGATATATTTTCACCTACCAAACATGCTAGACGCTAGCATAAGAAATACTAAAATATTACAGACCATGCCACCCCAAAACAGGTACAGTTTCAAGCCCTCATATCTGAAAAAGCTGTTCTTACTTTCCTCCAGCTCCCGGAGTTTCTGCTTCATCACGCTCGTAAGTGTATCAGACTGCTTCTCAAGAAGCTTTGTCGCCCTCTGTATAGCCTCTATATTCGCCTGTAACGCCTTTCTAACCTCTTGGACGGTATTTTCCTTAACCTCATCTTTCAAGCTCCCAATCTCGCCCGATATAGCGTCTTGAAGCAATTCGTTGCTGTTCTTCAGTAGCTCTACGCTCTGCTTCAGCTCGCTGATGAGCTTCCTGTTCTGCTCTGCGTCTCTCTGCCTGTTCTGCTCTGCCCTTACTTGTTCTTGATTTGACTGCTTCATCAATTCCTCGCAGTTCTCGCTCGACATCGCCAACGCTTCTTTGAGCAAACTGTTTTCCAGCTCTGTCCGGCTCTGTCGGTTTAACTCTTGAAGTTGCTCTCTTGGACTGCTCTGCTTCTGCTGTTCGTGCATTTCTCTCAAACTCATGCTCCATGCTCTCCTTTCCGAAATCCATATTGTAGTATTTTTCCAGCTTGTTATCCCTGATTTTACAAGCCTTTTCTCCTGCCTGTTCCCTGGCTAAGTCGGTATATGTGATGTACTTATGGCTGTCCTGCCAGTCCACTCCGTACCCTCTTTCATTCATCAGCCGGATAAA
>NZ_QTUL01000041.1:0-758 GCF_003435675.1 Blautia sp. AM23-13AC
AAAGGGGACAGAAAAAGGCTGTCAACGATAGCAAGCCGGGAATGGATAGAGGATAACACAAAGGTTACGATACCAGCCAATAAGCGGAATTACAGAAAGCAAAAAGACCATGTAAAGGTTATGAATACTATGAAAGCTTTAAAAAAGCAGTTAGGAGAAGAAGTAAAAGAGGGTAGACCAAAAGGGAGTGGAACAGCGGAGCAGACAGTCAGAGAATGGCAGGAGAGCCACCCGGCAGGAAAGAAAGCAGACTGCATACGGGAGACAGGATTGAGCAAGCCCACCGTTTACAAGTGGTGGAAGTAGGGCATACTTGAAATGGCTATCTGAATATGCTATAATGGCGATAGCTAAAAAGGATATAGTACCACGAGTACACAAAGCGAAAGCCCCAGAGTTGCAGCTCTGGGGCTTTCATTTAGGTTAGTTGTCACTGTCGTCTCCGTCTAACCATTTGCAGATGTAGTAGCTGGCTACGCCTGCCATAACGGAAACCAAAAAGGATATAATAATTTCCACGAGTACACCCCCTTTCTGTTGCCAGATTGGGTGCGACAACGCTGGATATTATACCACAGAGGCAGAAATGCCACAATAAGCCATTTTCCCTTGTTTATCATCAGAGCCATAAGGAAAAGAGTGTCAAGGGCGGTCGAAAGACCGCAGAGTTTACCCTTGACGCTCTTTTTTGTTGGCTATCATGCCGGAGGGGAAAACGGCTGTCCGTCCGTTCCGTTACTTCCCCCTGTGCTTCATTG
>NZ_QTUL01000042.1:0-578 GCF_003435675.1 Blautia sp. AM23-13AC
CTGTGATAGAATGAGAATGGTGTCGCAAGCCAAACTCAAAATCAAAGGAGGCGGTCCAAATGGACAATAAAAGTTTATCACATACTCGTTGGAAATGCCAGTATCACATTGTGTTTATTCCTAAATACCGAAAGAAGGTATTGTATGGGAGAATACGCAGAGATGTCCGAGAGATAATAGCAACTTTATGCCAGTATAAAAATGTAGAGATAATTGCAGGAGCGGTATGTATAGATCATGTACATTTAAGCGTAGCAATTCCACCAAAACTCAGAGTATCAGATTTTATGGGGTATCTGAAAGGAAAAAGCACATTAATGATTTATGACAGGCATCCTGAGTTGCAAAGTAAATGGGATAAAGCGTTTTGGGCTAGAGGATATTATGTTGAAACGATTGGCAATATAACAGATGAAGCAGTTCAAAAGTATATAAAAGAGCAAGCAGAAGAATCGAGACGAGAAGATTCGAGTAGTACCGCTTTATAGCGGGCCAGCAAAAGTGCTTGCGATACCGCCCTTTGGGGCGAGCAGTAACAATAGCCCTTTGGAGGGCTAATAATAAACCACCAGTTGAAC
>NZ_QTUL01000043.1:0-554 GCF_003435675.1 Blautia sp. AM23-13AC
CCGGGCAGAAAACTGTTCGGACTTTTCTCATATAGTCCAAAGTTGCGGTAGAATTGTTCACAAGTTTTATGGTATAATTTGAATACAAAATTGAGCAACAAATCGGAAGTTCAATGTGAGGAAAATTAGATGAAGAAAAAGTCTTATTGGTTAAGTATTAGTGTGTTCGTATTGATACTGATATGGACGGTTTATTATTATGCAATGCAGTACACAGGAGGATTTGCAGACTTAAAGGACTCTATTGTTTGTGGGATTGTAGGTTTGATATGTATCGTATTTATCGTGAAAAGAACTATTGACTTTTTGAAAAACAAAAAATCGTAAAATTTCAGTTTGTCGCACTGATAAAATCCCTTTAGGAACTAAAGGGCGCACTTCTATACTCTCTATCGAGAGTAGTGCGTCCTGCGGAGCTTCATTCTCTGTCAGCAGAAGAAAACTGCTTGCCTGCGAATGTTGCGTCACTTCGTTCCGTCAAGGTGGCTACCCCCCCTTGCACCGCTAAAGCGGCTATCCCCTGTGGACTTGCCGTCCGCAAACGGTTTTGACAA
>NZ_QTUL01000044.1:0-517 GCF_003435675.1 Blautia sp. AM23-13AC
ATAGCCGCCCTTGCTCTGGCTGTGGCGAAACCACTTGTTTCCCCGGACGGTCAAACTGTCATGCTCTTTCCAGCGGTACTCCCGCCCGCTTTTGATAAGTGTTTCTCCCTGTGTGTGGAGAAAATCTTCCAGACTGACGGCATTTGCCCGGTCAATCTGTGCCTGCGTGTAATTCATCGTGTCATATCCTCCTTTTTGTGTCGTATTTGGGGTTGATTTTGGAGCTTTTGTTCCGCTGTACGCTGATTAAATCGGACGGCAGTATCAATGTTTGACTTTACTTTCCAAAGCCGCTGTAAATCCTCTCTGACGGTCTTAAACTCGGCATAGGTGGTCTCATGCTCCTGTTCCAGCGTGTCATACTCTTTGGATAGCTTTCCCATATCCACCTTGCCGTCCGGGAACTCCTCGGTCAGCTTTCGTCTGGCGGTGTAGAACATTTTCAGCTCATCAGCGTGTTCCGTCTTGTACTTGGCTCTGGGCTTCTCAAACTTGATTTTCTGCAAGCCGTCATAGA
>NZ_QTUL01000005.1:0-214063 GCF_003435675.1 Blautia sp. AM23-13AC
AGCTGACTGTTACTAATCGGTCGAGGGCTTGACCTGAATGGTTGTGTTCACAAAAAATGGAATGATAGATGTAAAGTGTATGCGGTTTTGAAGGTATATCAGAAAGGCCATCGGAGAAATCCGGTGGCTTTTTGTAATTATTTTCCGCAAAATACTTGTTTTTCGAAAAAGATTGTGTTATAGTAACGATTGTCAGGAAAAGATTCCTGAGGTATTCCTCGATAGCTCAATGGTAGAGCATTCGGCTGTTAACCGAAGGGTTGTTGGTTCGAGCCCAACTCGGGGAGCTAAGATGAAGAAGCGATACAGAAATGAGAAATCATGGCTGTATCGCTTTTTTGATGTCTGTAGCCATTAAGAAACGCCATCTAACATTTTGACGGTTTTCCATAACATTTCTTCCTGTTCATGGAAGAAAGATTTCGTTATAATAAAATCAGACAGATCACGGAACATGTGCAGAGTCAGGAGTCGTGTCAAGGCGGAACTTTTTCCGATAGGCGCTTGGCGTCATGCCCTGCTTCTGGCGGAAGGCTTTGGTAAAAACTTCGGCATTCCGGTAACCACAGGAAAAAGCGACCGTTTCGATGGAGAGATCCGTATATGATAAAAGCTCGAGCGCACGCGTGATCCGGCAGGAAGAAAGATAGTCCTGCGGTGAGGTATGGAGATATTTCTGAAACAGGGTATAAAGGTAACTCCGGTTGATGCAGACATATCTGGCAATATCCGAGACAAGGATTTCATTGGAATAATTATTTCGGATAAACTCAACGGCTTTTTCCACGTAAAGATTGCCGCTCTCCCGTGCAGAAGGATCGGCAAGCGTGATTTCGCGGGAAAGAATTGAGAAAAACTGGTACAGACAGCCTTCCAGAAGATACTGGTCCGAGGTGTCATAGGTATTGTGCTTCTGCATCTGAAACAAGAGGGACTGCAGTTCACCGGAAAAGTTGCACTGGTAGACAGGGTGCTCCTCGGAAAGACCGAGTTCCTGCACATAAGAGGCAGCTTTTTCGCCGTCAAAACCGATCCAGAGATATGTCCAGGGATCATCCGCATCGGCTTCATAGTAGGTGCGGACATTTGGCATCAGGAAAAAGCCCTGTCCGGCGGTTAGGCGGTAAGTGCGGTTTCCGATGGTAAAAGTGCCTTTTCCGGAAATAATATAGTGGATCACGTAATTGGGGCGGACAGCAGGGCCATAGCTGTGGAACGGCTGGCAGGCTTCGTAGCCGCAGAAGCAGAGATAAAGATCCGAAAATTTATGCTTTGGGACAGGAAGTGTCCAGGAAGTTTCCATAAGTATACCTCACAAAATGAATCATCAGAAAAGCTGGAATGTCACAAAGGATGAGATTCCGAAATATCAGTAAAATTATATCGTGTTTTGCAGGATACTGCAAGATGCCGCAGGAGGAGGAAATCATGGCAATCAAAGTAAGTGAAAATGGACGGTTATTTACCCTCCAGACAAAAGACAGCAGTTACCAGATGTTCGCAGATGACAAAAATGTGCTTCTGCATCTCTACTATGGAGAAAAAATCGGTGAGGAAAATCTTTCCGGTCTGATTTTCTGTACAGATATGGGATTTGCAGGAAATCCGGAGGAAGCAGGCCCTAACCGGAAATATTCTCTTGATGCATTTCCGCAGGAAATTCCGGGAAGTGGTGTCGGTGATTTCCGTGATGATATGATTGAGATCCGCCACGCGGACGGCAGCTTTGCAGCAGATTTCCGTTTCGATTCGTACGAAATTCTGGATCATTCCTATGCCATTCCGGGAATGCCGGCGTTGTACGATACAGAGGAAGAAAAAGGTGAGACTCTTGTTATTACAATGACGGAGAAGGCTTCCGATATTGTTCTGAAGCTGTTTTACGGTGTATTTGAAAAGGAAAATGTGATTACGAGAGCGGCAAGACTCGAAAATCACGGAGAAACGGCGATTGAGCTGGAAAAAATGCTGTCTTTCAGCATGGATCTGATGTATGAAAATTATGAGATGATCTATTTCTCGGGTCGTCATGCGATGGAGCGTACGGCGGAGCGGATTCCGGTGCAGCATGCAAAAGTCGAGATCGGCAGCACCCGTGGTACATCGAGCCATCATTACAATCCGGCTGTGATCCTCTGCGAGGAGGGTGCGGGTGAGACACACGGTTCCTGCATCGGCGCATGCCTCGTTTACAGCGGAAACTTTGTTGCGGCAGCACAGAAGGATCAGAAAAATCAGACCCGTTTTCAGATGGGCATTCATCCGACCAATTTCTGCTTCCATCTGGAAAAAGGAGAGGCGTTCGATACCCCGCAGGCAATCTTAAGCTATTCCGGAACCGGTCTTACCAAACTGTCACAGCAGTATCATGAGATCATCCGCGAGCATATCTGCCGCGGCGCATACAAGCATGCCAAACGACCGATTCTGATCAACAACTGGGAAGCAACCTATTTTGATTTCAACGAAGAAAAAATTCTGAAAATTGCAGAGCAGGCGCAAAAGCTTGGCATTGAGATGCTGGTGCTTGACGATGGCTGGTTTGGAAAACGAGAGGATGATAACAGTGGTCTTGGCGACTGGTTCGTCAACGAGAAAAAGATGAACGGCTCCATGGCGCAGCTTGCAGAAAAAATTCACAAGATGGGCATGAAATTCGGTCTCTGGTTTGAGCCGGAGATGATTTCCGAGGACAGTGATCTTTACCGTGCACATCCGGATTGGGCATTTGCAATTCCTGGCCGTGTGCCGAACCACAGCAGAAATCAGCTTGTACTTGATATGACGCGTGAGGATGTGCGTGAGTATCTGCTGGAGCGTCTGACAACCATCGTTCATGATGCAAAGATTGATTATGTCAAATGGGATATGAACCGCAGCGTCTGCGATGTTTACAGCCATGTGGCAGCACAGAGCCGGAACGGAGAGCTGTATCACCGCTATGTGCTCGGTGTTTACGATTTGATGGAAAGATTCCTTGCCGCATGCCCGAATCTGCTGCTCGAGGGCTGCAGCGGAGGAGGCGGAAGATATGATGCCGGTATGATGTATTATTCCCCGCAGATCTGGTGCAGCGATAATACCGATGCGATCAACCGTCTTTCCATCCAGTACGGAAGCTCGTTCTTCTATCCGATCAGTACCGTTGGTTCCCACGTTTCGGTATGCCCGAACCATCAGACCGGCCGTGTGACACCGTTCCGGACAAGAGGCGATGTGGCGCTGGCAGGAAGCTTCGGCTATGAGATGGATCTGAATAAGATTTCGGATGAAGAGAAAGAGATGGTAAAAGAGCAGGTTGCTGCGATGCATGAATATTACGAGCTCACACACGAAGGCCTGTATTACCGTCTGACCGGACTGAAAAAACAGGATTTCATGGCATGGGAGTTCGTGGCAGAGGATCAGAGCCGCGCACTGCTTACGATCGTAAAGACTGACGCAGAAGGAAATATGCTTCCGGTTCACACGAAAGTGTGCGGTCTTGCAGAGGATAAGCTGTACCGCTGTAGCCTGGACCAGGAAGTTCGCCTTGGCCGTACCTGGAACCGTGCGGGGCTGACCCTGCATCAGGTGCTGGGAGAGTATGAGAGTATCCGGGTCGAATTTACAGAAGTAAAATAAAAAAGATAAGAAAAATCTTCAACTGGATTTGAGGGGGAGGGAACCTCAATCTGGTTGGAGATTTTTTTTGCATAAAGAAAATCAAAGCAGGAGGGAAGGAACGTACTCTTTACAGTGCAAAAATAGTTGTGATACAATAAGCAAAAGAAATTTTCTGACAGAAAATAAAGACGGAACTGTCAAGAAAGGAAATTGTACATGAGAAACAGAAAAAACTGTTTAGCTGTTCTTCTGATGACAACTATTGTGGTAATGGGATGTGGAAATCAGCAGGTGGAAAAGGAGAATCCATCGGCTGTCTCCGAAAGAGCACCCAGTGTCCAGGATGAGTCAGAAGATGGTGAAAAAGAGTTTCTTTCTACATACCAGAATATTATAATCACACTTCCAGAAGGCTGGAATGTAATGAGAGATGAAAAAATCCAATGCAGTTTCATATCGGAAGATGGAGAAAGTCTTGAGATATCGTATCGGGAAGGAATGGCAAAAGTGATACTTATGGATTTTCCGGAGGACGAAGAGAGCGCTGAAAATTTGCTCTATCCGAATGAAATAACAGGGGAAAACAGCATCAGCGATTTTATGGTGAAAACAGCTAACGAAGGAAAAGATAACGAGAGTTCCTTTTATCGTTTCCAGGTAAAAAATTCTCTGCAGATTCCGATTGCATTTTTCTGCGGGGTGAAAACGGAGAATGAAGGGTATCAGATCATATGGAAAAAAGGAAGCGGCAGCAACGATACACAGCAAATCGTGCCGGAAATACTGGAGTCTCTGCAGTTCCCGGACAATGAGCTGCTGACAGAAACATTTCAGACGGCCTGCCAGGAGCAGAAAAGAGCGCTGGAAGCAGAAAATAATTCGGATGGCGTGAAAAAGCAGAAGGGTAAGAAAACCGTCACCTGTATCTCACCGGTCAATGTACGTACAGAACCCAACGTCAGCACAAGCCAGGTTATCGGAGCTCTGACGACAGGGGAAGAAGTGGAAATGCTCGGAAAAGAGAACGGATGGTACAAGATTTCGTATGAGGGAAAAACGGCGTATGTGTATGAAGACTATGTGAAAGAAAAAGAAAATTAAAAAAATGATATTTTCAAAAAAGCTGCCGAAGCAAACAGAACCGGCAGCTTTTTTGAAATAATTTTGAAAAAGAAAAATCCCGGAAACCATCTGTTTCCGGGAAAATAGAGGCGTCGACCGGATTTGAACCGGTGGATACTGGTGTTGCAGACCATTGCCTTACCACTTGGCTACGACGCCATATGACTCCGACGGGAATCGAACCCGTGTTACCGCCGTGAAAGGGCGATGTCTTAACCGCTTGACCACGGAGCCGAAGTTTTTGATTTGTCTGCCGTGATTTTTGCTCAGCGACAAGTAGTATATTATCATAAGAAAACGAGTTTGGCAAGTGTTTTTTGAAAAAAAATCAAAAATTTTTGAGATTTGTGTTGCCGTGCATTCAGAAGGAAAAAATTTGATGTTTCGCTGTGTAAGAAAGTGATTTATCTTTGCGTAGATATAAAAAGGGAACAGAAAAATTTGCCGGGTCAGGGCATGGCTTTTCGATATTCTTCCGGTGACATACCAAAAGTCCGGCGGAAAATGCTGGCAAAATAGCTGGGGCTTTCAAATCCGGTATGCAGAGCAATTTCCAAGATAGAAAGCGAGCTGCCGGTAAGAAGATCTGCGGCTTGGGTTACGCGGTACTGGTTGATATAGGAAATAGGCGTTGTGTGAAAGTGCGTTTTGAAGAAACGACAAAAATATTGTGGATTCATATTGAGTATAGCAGCAAGATCTGAAAGACGGATTTTAGAATCATAGTTATCCTGAATATAACGTAAGAGTTTTTTACACTGATCAGATCTTTCTTTTTTACGAGTGCAGAGGGGTTCCGGATGAAGAAAAAGCTGGTATTGTGCCAGAAGTGCAAGAATCCGATACATGTCACTTTTGATCAGAAGAAACCAGCCGATGGGTTTGGTATCGTATGCATACAGGATTTCCTGGAAAAGCTCAGATAATGTCAGTACAAATGTTTTCTGTGTCTGAGAGGAGGCTTCAGCAGCAGAAAGCTCTTCCAATGGAAAAGCCGGAAGAAGCAGTTGATGAGAGAGCAGCGGACGAATCCAGTCTGCTTCACAGGAATCCAGATAGGCACATGAGAGAATTTCTGGAAGAAATACAAGGGCATGGTGAACCGAAGGGGTAGTTCCAATGCTGCAGAGCTGATGCAGTTCGTGACTGTTGATGAAAAGAAAAGTACCTTCGGAAATTGTCCGGGTTTCAGTTTTCAGTGTCAGAGTGAGAGTACCTTTTTCAACCCAGATCCATTCTAATTCTTTATGCCAGTGAAAAGGAACAGAGAGCCCGCCATGCGCATAATCCTGATGATAGATATGGAGCGGAACAGGTTCGGTTCCATGCACGGTAAAATCCCGGATTCCGCCAGAAAGAACAGGGGAACAAGATTCAGGAGAAAAGAGCTCTTTTGAACGTTCTTTTTTCATAAAAGTCAAAATCCTTTCATTAAATACGAAAATCAGGTTAGAAAATATAAGATAATATCATTATACTGCTCTTATAGGAAAAAAGAAAGAGAGGACAGAAAATGAAAAGAGAGTGGTGGCATAGCTTAACCGTATATCAGATTTACACCAGAAGCTTCTGTGACAGCAACGGAGACGGCATCGGCGATTTTGGAGGGATTCTGCAGAAGCTGGACTATCTGCAGGAGCTTGGTGTTGGAGCCATCTGGCTTTCGCCTTTTAACGATTCTCCTAATTATGACAATGGATATGATGTCAGTGACTATTATAAAGTAATGGAAGAAGCGGGCACAATGGAAGAGCTGGAAGAACTGATCGCAGCCTGTGAAAAGCGGGAAATTGTGGTCATGATGGATCTTGTTTTAAATCATAGTTCCCATCTGCACCCATGGTTCCTGGAAGCCAGAAAGGATCGAAACAGTAAATACCATGATTTTTACATCTGGAAGGAAGGAACGAAGGAGCAGCCGCCAGAAGGCGGCGGAGCATTCTTTGGAGGAAGCACCTGGGAATGGGTGCCGGAGGTTCAGGAATATTATTATCACAGTTTCAGTGTAATGCAGCCGGATCTGAACTGGAAAAATCCGTCGCTTCGGAAAGAGCTGTACCGGATGATCCAGTTCTGGATGGATAAAGGGATCCGTGGTTTCCGGCTGGATGCAATTGACAATATTGTAAAAGATGGACATGGAGGAAATGATACTCATTCGGAGCAGATTCATACATACTTAATGGAAATGAATCAGAATACGTATGGAAAATCAGAACAGATCCTGACAGTGGGGGAAACCGGAGGTGCTACGGTAGAAATGGCACAGCAGTATTCTGATCCGGAAAGCCAGGAGCTCAGTATGATTTTTCAATTTGAACTGATGGGAATCGACGGCATCCGAAGTGGAAACTGGGATCCGAAACCGTATACGCTGCCGCAACTGAAGCAGATCTTTGAAAAATGGCAGACGGGACTGGAAGAAAAAGGATGGAACAGTCTGTTCTGGGGAAACCATGATTTTCCGCGTGTCGTATCGCGCTTTGGAAATGACAGGGAACCGTATCGGGAAAAATCAGCAAAAATGTTGGCTGTCCTTCTCCATGGGATGAAAGGAACTCCTTATATTTACCAGGGGGAAGAAATCGGTATGACAAATGTGTCAGGGCTTCGGATCGAGGACTATCAGGATATCGAGTCTGTAAATTTTGCCGAAGACCGTAAAAAAGAAGGCTGGGAGGAAGAAAAAATTCGTACCTATCTTGCACGGAACAGCCGGGACCATGCGCGGACGCCAATGCAGTGGAATGCGGAAAAACACGCCGGATTTACAGCGGGAACACCGTGGATGGCGGAAAATCAGAATTACGAGGAGATCAATGTGGAAAACAGCAGAAAAAATCCGGATTCCCTCTTCTATTTCTATCAAAAACTAATTGCGCTGCGTAGGAAAAATGACACTCTTGTTTATGGGGATTTCCGTCTGATTGAGGAAGAAAATCCGGATATTTTTGCTTATGAGAGAAATCTGGGAGAGAAAAAGCTGATTGTGCTCTGTAATTTCCGGGATACCGCGGCAGAGATGAAAGCCCGATATGATTTGACAAAAGGAACGGTTCTGATTCATAATGATACAGAAAGTCTCACAAAAGAAGTGTGGAAGTTACAGCCGTATGAGGCGTATATGATTGAACTTCTGCAGTAAAAAGACAGAAATGAAAAGCAGCAGGAGAAGAAAACTGCAGGAGCAACTGGAAACAGGAGGGAGAAAATGTATCGCGTTCTTCTTGTAGAAGATGAAGAAATTGAACTGGAGACATTGCGGGATTATATTGACTGGAAAAAGAACGGGATTTCCAGAGTATTTACCGCGCGCAATGGCAGAAGGGCACTGGAGTGCCTGGAAGAAAATATGGCAGATATTGTGATTACGGATATTCAGATGCCAGGAATGAGTGGAATTGAACTGGCAGAGACGATCGTACGCCGGGGGTATCCATGCAAAATTGTTTTTCTGACAGGATATGATGATTTTTCCTATATCCATTCCGCTTTTCAGGTGAATGCCGTGGATTACCTTTTAAAGCCATTTACGATTGAAGAAGTAGAAGCATGTCTGAAAAAAGTGAGAAGTGAACTGGAGAAAAGTGAGATAGCAGACTGGTCGCGGAAAACGGCGGCGAAGCAGTTGCTGGAAATGGCTTTGCGGGAAAAACAGGAAACAGAGCTTTTACGGAAAAATTTCCGTGGTGTATTTGGAGAAGAACTGGAAGAGTGCAGGTTTGGAATCATAGCGGTTTATGGAAAAACGGAAGAAAACATCTGTAGCCAAATTCAGGAAAAATACAAGGGCATCCGTTACATCAGCAAAACGGAACGGATCAGCATTCTGCTGCTGGCGGGGTATCTGTCGGTGAAAGATACGGCATTTCAGATCTGGAATGATTTGAAAGAAGACGCACCGAGAGCCGTTGGATGGTGCAGTGGAGCATGGACAGCTGACTGCCTGTACGAAAAGGCGGAAAAACTTCGGAACTGTTGTGTTCTGGCATTTCATATGGATCCACCGGAACTTTTCTGTGCAGATGAAAAAGAAACGGAAGAGGAAAAAGCATATCATTTCCGGGAACAGAAGGAGCGGAGAGAAGAAATCTGTCGTCTGGTCAGCAGCGGGAAAAAGCAGGAAACGCTGCAGACCATGAAAGATTATTTTCAACAGCTAAAGGGGCTTGCGCCGAAAACATTTGCGGGAGAAGTTTACAATCTCTATATGTATCTATGGAACCGTCTTGTTTTGAGCGATGAACTGCTGGAAAACTGGATGGAAGCAGAAAAAATTTTGAGAGAAAATGAAATTTTTGAAGCAAACAACAATTATCAGATGCGGGAAAAGATGAAGCAGTATCTGGAACGGATGTTGGCATTTTTTGAAGAACAGAATCAAAATCCAAATTACTATGCCGTTTATCAGGTAAAAACATATCTTCAGGAGCACTGCTCGGAAAGCGCAGATATCGAGAAGCTGGCCGCGGAGGTCGGTTTGTCTCCGAATTATCTGAGGAGCCTGTTTAAAGAGGCAACAGGAAAAACGATTTTGGAATACAATACGGAAATGCGTCTGCAGAGGGCGGCGGAACTGTTAAAGAATAAGAAAAATAAAGTACGGGAAGTGAGTCTGGCGGTTGGATATGAAAATGTTTCTTACTTTGGCGTTGTTTTTCAGAAAAGATTTGGAGTGACACCAAATGAATATCGTAAAATGGTATAAAAATCGGAGTTTTCAGTTTAAACTGGTGATCGGCTATCTGGTACTGGCACTGATTCCAATGCTGTGTGTTACCTGGTACAGTTATGGAAAAACAAGGAACGTGCTTCTTACTGAAGCATATCAGAGTGCAGAACAGGAAGCAGAACGAATTGAAAAAAATTTTTCTACGATGGTCGAGCCTTACGAAACAATTCTGGAGGTGCTGTATGTGGATCAGATGCTGAGCGGATATTTGTTTCAGGATTACAGCAACGATTCTTATGAAGATATGTTTTACTATATTGATAAGAAGCTCAGCGAAATCTGTCTGATGAATGCAGGAATTTACAAAATCTGTTTTTACAGCAACAATGAAACGCTTCCGCAGGATAATTATTATTTTTATTCCATGCAGGATCTAGATCGGAGGGAACGTGTGCTGACATTTGATGCGATAGGGGAAACGGTATTCTGTGGGACATCTGGAGACGGAAAAGCATTTCATATGAATCGTCTGATGAATTTTTATCCACAGGGCGGGATGAAGAGCGTACTGTCGTTACAGATTGAAAATCAGCAGATACAGCCCCTCCTCGAAACAATAAATTCCACCGATGAAATTTATCTGGTGGATCAAAAAGGATATATTCTGGCTGCTTCCGAACCGGAAATGGCAGGCCTTCCGATCCGGACCAGAATGCCGGAAGAGGATCTGGAGCAGAAAGCGCAGATTGAGTTTGAGCGTGACGGTATTTCAAAAATCGGAAATATCCAGAGCGGAGTTTTCGGAACAAAAATTCTTGTGATTTCGGATAAGGAGACGGTTTTAAAAGACGCAAAAGCTGTTTCAAGAAGGATGATGTTCCTGATCCTCTGCAGCGCGGCTATGGTATTTCTCTGCATTATCTGTTACACAAGATGGCTTTCCACGCGGGTGCAGAAAGTGGTGTATGCAGCAAAACGGATGGGACAGGGAGAATTTGATTACCGTCTGGAAAATATGGGAGAAGATGAGATCGGACAGATCGGGCTGGCGTTTAATCAGCTCAGTGATCAGATTCAGGAGCTAATTCGGGAAAATTACGAAAAGAAAATCCGGATTCAGACGAGCGAACTGAATTTGCTGCAGGAACAGATCAATCCGCACTTTCTTTACAATGCACTTGCGGTTATTTCAGCACTGGCGATGCGGGAAGGTGGAAAACAGACGATGCAGGCGGTCAAAAATTTGTCCAGCTTCTACCGGATTTCCCTGAATAAGGGAAAACAGGTGCTTTCCATCCAGGAAGAAGTGGAACTGCTGCAGAGCTATCTGAAAATCCAGCAGATGCGTTTTCGGGACAGCGTACAGGTGGAGTATGAGATTGCAAGAGAAGTACTGACATATCGAACCATTAAACTTCTTCTGCAGCCGCTGGTTGAAAATGCCATTCACCATGCGAGAAAAGAGGAAGAAGTTCTCCACATTGCGGTCAGAATTCAAAAAGAAGAAAGGGATGTGGTATTCCAGGTGACAGATGATGGATGTGGAATCGAGGCGGAAAAACTGATTAAACTGCGAAGTTCTCTGCGGCGCTCAGAGGAAGGATATGGACTGAGAAATGTTGCAAACAGGGTTCGTCTGGCTTATGGAGAGAATTATGGTGTCCGAATAGAAAGCCAGGAAGGATATGGAACGACAGTTTCTGTCAGAATTCCAGTAAACGAATAAAAAATCAACAAAGCAGAAATAACTTCGTATTGTTTGCATAGAAAAGGAAACAGAAACCGGCTGATAAAGGTGATTTTGCCCGTCAGCCGGTTTCTGTTTCGTTAGATATTGACAGAAATCGTAAGAAAACAACAGAATAAAAAAGAGAATTATAAAACTCCGTTAAATCGAGATAGAAATCATAAAAAAGTGAGATTGTTGCAGGACAGACTATCCATTAGAATGGAAACATAGACAGCAAGAGTGTACAAGATGAACAAAAAGAAGAAAGAAGGAGAAGGCATGAAAAAAGAAAACGTGCATGCAAAGCACAAAAAAAGCCTCGCGGAACGGTTCTGGAAACAGAAATATCTGTTTTTACTGCTGCTTCCATCGTTGGTATGGGTCATTCTGATCTGCTATGCACCAATGACAGGACTGTATATGTCCTTCATCAACTACACGCCGCAGGGTAGCGGCTATTTTGCGGATATGGCGAATTCGCAGTTTGTCGGTCTTGACTGGTTCAAGTATTTCTTTTCCACAGATTTCACAAAAATCATGAGAAACACACTGGCAACCAGCTTACTGACACTGTTATTCTCATTCCCGCTGCCAATCATTCTGGCGCTTTGCCTGAATGAAGTTCGAAACCAGAAGGCAAAGAAATTTGTACAGACCGCATCTTATATTCCCTATTTTATTTCCTGGGTTATTGCGGCAAACATTTTCCTTACATTCCTTTCTTCAGACGGCGTCATCAACAATCTGTTAAAATTCTTCGGATTAACCGATGAGTCGATTCTGTTTTTCCAGAAAGGACCATATTTCTGGTGGATCATCGCGATCGCAAATGCGTGGAAGGTACTTGGATACAATGCGATTATCTATATGGCGGCAATCTCCGGCATCAGCCAGGATATGTATGAAGCAGCGGATGTGGATGGTGCGACGAGAATGCAGAAGATTCTGCATATCACACTTCCGGCATTAAAGCCGACCATTATGATTCTTCTGATTCTGGCAATCGGAGGTGTTCTGAATACAGGATATGAGCAGCAGCTGTTGATGTCTAATGATGCTATTTTAAATTATTCTGATGTACTTGATACGTATGCATACCGCTATGGTCTGAAAAACGGAATGTATTCTTACGGTACTGCAGTAGGATTCTTTAAATCCGCAGTCTCCTTCATTCTGGTCATCAGTGCAAATGCACTTTCGAAGAAATTCAGTGATGATAATACGGCACTGTTTTAGGAGGAAGGAAAATGAGAGAAAAAGCAATTAAAATCAAAAGAAAACGTTGTGCCAGTGACTGGTTTCTTGATATTTTCAAAGTGGTTTTTCTGGTGTTAGTTACTGTGATCTGTGTGTATCCGTTCTGGAACATTTTTGTGGTATCCATTAACGATGCAACCGATGCACTGCGCGGCGGGCTCTACTTTCTGCCGAGAAAACTGAGTCTGGCAAGTTATAAAGATATTCTGGGACGTGCCACATTTTTGCATGGCATTCTGATCACTGTACTTCGTACTGCAATTGGTACACCGCTGGCGGTCCTTGTCACGACAGCACTTGCCTATGTGCTTTCCAGAAAAGAGCTGCTGTTCCGGAAACAGCTGAACCTGTTCTTTATCTTCACCATGTATTTTGGCGGCGGAATGGTTCCGTATTATATGGTATTAAAGAGCCTTGGAATGCTGAATAATTTCATTGTATTTATTTTCCCGAACCTGGTAAGTGTTTATAATATGATTCTGGTAAAGAATTATATAGAGGGAATGCCGGCAGAGATTTTTGAATCGGCGAAAATTGACGGAGCAAATGATCTGACAGTTTTCTTTAAAATGGTAATTCCATTGTCCAAGCCGATTATTATGACCATTGCACTGTTTGTTGCAATTACACATTGGAATTCTTGGTTCGATGCATATTTGTTTACGAATGCACAGTCTTTAAAAACAATGCAGTCCATTTTGGTTGAAATTCTGAATCAGTATCAGACTTCATCAGCGAACCAGGCGGCAAATCAGGCGTCACAGACCATTACACCGGACAGCATTCGAATGGCTGCTACGATGATTGCGACCATTCCGATTATCATGGTTTATCCGTTTATTCAGAAATATTTTGTTAAAGGAATCATGCTCGGATCTGTAAAGAGCTGATGATAGAAGGAGGAAAAGAAAATGAAGTTCAAAAAAAGTATCGCAATGGCGATGAGTGTCCTGATGGCAGCGGGAATGCTTGCAGGATGCGGATCAAATGGCAGTACATCATCAAGTACTGCATCCGGCAGTGCATCATCTGCATCGGGCGAGGTATCAACAGACGGAGTTACGATTTCTATCTTTGACAAAAACTCCGGAAGCAATACCTTTGATGATCCAGTTGCAAAAGCAATTGAGGAAAAAACAGGTGTCAAAATTCAGGTAGAAAATCCAACCGGAGATCCGCTGGAAAAATTGAACCTGATGCTGACCGGTCAGAATTACCCGGATATCGTCCTGATGGATCGTGGAAATGATATTGTAAACCGTTACATTGAGGCAGGCGCACTGCTTCCGTTGAATGATCTGATCGATGAGTACGGCCCGGATGTAAAAGAGATGTACGGGGAAACCTTAAACAAGAGTCGTTATACCGATGGAAAAAATTACTATCTGAATAACTGGTACGGAGAAGATCCGGATCCGGTAGCCGGTGTTCTGATGCGCTATGATTATCTGTGCGAAATCGTTGGAAAAGACCGCGCAGACAGCGATGAGCCATTTACACAGGAAGAGTATATTGACATTTGTAAGAAATTCAAAGAACTTCATCCGACCATTGACGGAAAAGAGAGTATTGCCATTACCTTTGATGCAGAATCCAAAAACTACGATGGAACATTAAAAGGAATGTATGGTCTGAAAACATATTATCAGGATGGGGACAATCTGGAACATGTTGCCAAAGCACCAAACTTCAAAGAGATGATGTCCTTTGCCAATGAACTGTATACCGAAGGCCTTCTGGACAAAGAGTGGGTTGTCAACAAGAAAAATCAGTGGACGCAGAAACTGTCTGCAGGCAACGTATTCAGTACCTTTGCTTCCTACTGGGATACCGATGCAGCAAATACAGCACTTGCTTCTTCTGTAGGAGAAGATGCAAAATTCTATTCCTATAAAATCCTTGGAAACGGAATCAGTGCAGATGAAACTACTTACTCCGGAAGAAGTACACTTGGCTGGGATGCAATCGCGATCACCAAGAATTGTAAAAATCCGGAAGCAGCCATGAAGATGATCAACTACCTTGCAAGCGAAGAAGGACAGTATCTTCTGATGTGGGGTATTGAGGGAACCAACTGGAATATGGAAGATGGAAAACACGTTCCGAACGATGATCTGATTGAAGGATTCCAGACGGATTTTGACAAAACAAAACTGGATACCGGCGTCCGCAAATGGACCTGGTTTGTAAAGAACGGAAATGGTACAGACGGAACTCCATACGATGTATCACAGTATAAAGTAAAAGAGACCCGGCAGGTGGCTATGAATCACTTTGGTGAGAACGACAGATGGGATACCGCAGAATTTGCAGGCCTTACCCCGGCAGGAAGCACTCCGGATGGCTTGAAATGGCAGAAAATCCAGGATATCTACGATCAGGAATATCCGAAGATTGTGAATGCAGACAGCCACGATGCGGCAATGGAAGAGTACGACAAGATGATTTCCGAAATGAATGACGCAGGACTGGAAGATGTAGAAAAAGTTATCACACAGAATTATCAGGAGCGTATGAAACTCTGGAATGAGTAAGCTAAAGTAAAATAAAAAAATCACACACGGAAAAGAACCGGCAGAAATCGAAATACAGATTTCTATGTCGGTTCTTTTTTATCAGAAGAAGCATTGCGATTTTCAAGGAATCTGGATATAATGAGGAAAACTGGAAAAACAGGGAAATCCAACCGCATGAGACAGGAGGCATCGTACATGGCAGCGAAAGAACAGTTAACCGCAATGGAAATGATCTGGGGATTTATGAGTGGGATGACAGGACATATGGGAAAGACGGACTTTGCGCCGCAGAAGGAAGCGTTCGGGGATTTTGCCTCTCCGGAAACGTATTTTCCGCGCGTGGTGCCGGAGAGCGAGGGCATCTCATCGGAAAAGCTGACGCAGATGCTTCGTGAGCTCGCCGCTGCGCGCCATACGGACATGCATCATCTGCTGGTCCTGCGGAACGGACAGGTCATCTGCGAATGCAATTTCGCCCCATACCGGAGCGGCATCTGGCATGCGACGTATTCGATGTGCAAGAGCATCACCGGCATGGCGGTCGGTTTTCTGATCAGTGAAGGAAAACTTTCCCTGGACGAGAACGTCTATGATATTTTTGAAAAACGAAACGGTCTGCTGCAGAAGATCCTGCGCCCGAATCTGACCGTGGAGCATCTTCTGACGATGAAGAGCGGCGTACAGTTCAACGAGATGGGCGTTGTTTCCGGCAACGACTGGGTGGACAGCTTCTTAAATGCGCCGGTCAAGGGAACGCCGGGCGAAGCGTTTGAGTACAACAGTATGAACACGTATCTGCTGTCTGCAATCATACAGGAGCGCACCGGCATGAAGATGGTAGATTACCTGCGGCCGCGCCTGTTCGAGCCGCTCGGTATCAAAAAAATCTTCTGGGAGAGCTGCCCGGCAGGGATTACGAAAGGCGGCTGGGGCCTCTTCCTGTGCCCGGAGGACGCGGCCAAGCTCGGGGTGATGTACGTGAACGGCGGAAAATTCGAAGGAAAACAGATCGTCCCGGCGGAATGGGTCGCAGCGTCCACCTCCGTTCATGCGACACCGCCGGAAAAGATGGGAAAATATGGCTATGGTTACCAGGTCTGGATGGAGGAGCGGCCGGGCAGCTTTGCGTTCAATGGCATGCTGGGGCAGAACGTGCTCGGTTACCCGGATACCGGCGTGGTGATTGTGACGAATGCGGGCAGCAACGAGCTGTTCCAGACGTGTGAGATGCTCGACATTGTGCGGAAGTATTTCGGCGCGGAATTTGGTGCAGAGCTGAAATCCGGCGAGGCGGAAAGCCCGATGGCATATCAGAAGCTGGTGCAGACCTGCTGTGATCTGGAGGGCGCGAAAGAGACACCGGGAAGAATCCTGCGCGGCGGCTGGAAGCGGAGAACACCGGGGCCGCGGAACAGCGGAACACCGCGTCAGATCGACATGGCGCAGCTTCTGCACGGAAAAGAATATAAAATGGAGGACACGCATGTCGGCATGTTTCCGCTGACGCTGCAGGTCTTCCACAACAACTTTTCCGACGGCATCCGCCGCATCGGTTTCTTCTATGAAAAAGGCCGTTTCTTTGTCGAGCTGACCGAGGGAGAAAAAACACAGCGCATTGAGATCGGTCTTACGGGGTCCAAAGTTGTAGAATGGGTGGAAAACGAGGAATCGTATCTGCTCGGAACGACGGGACAGTTTGCGGAGAATGAAGACGGCGAACTGGTGCTGAAGCTTGAGTTTGCATTTCTGGAAGAGGCCGCAAGACGGAGGGTCAAAATCATTTTCCAGCGTGATTTCGAGCGGATCAGACTGGAGTGGAATGAGACGCCGGGCAAGGATCTGATTATCGAGGGCCTTGAATCCCTCGTGACGGATGTGGCGATCGCACCGCTTCTGCCGTCGCGGTTCCGCGAGCGGAGCCTTGACATGATCCATCTGCTGATGGCACAGACCATTGAGCCAATGGTAGAGGCACACCGTGTGCGGCCGGGGGAAGAAACGGGGACAGAAGAAGCGGCAGCGGAAGCTGAATCGGCCGCGGCAGTGGAAAATGCGGAAAACGCAGAAGAAACGGTGTAAAAACAGAAAAAATCAGAAGAGAAATGTGGATAAAAAAGGGAATGGAGCTGCCGGATGCGCAGTTCCATTCCCTTTTAAAAATACAGATTACAGATTCAAAGCCATATCGCCGGATTTGATCAGGTTTGCCTTGCGGAATACCTCTGAGAAGAACAAGGTGATCACAGCCGGAAGCACGAAGTGGAGCAGAATGATTTTGATGATGACGAGCTTCGGATCATCGTAAGCGATCATCGTCTGATACGTTGTGATCTGTCCGACAAGACCTGCGGAACCCATGCCGCTTCCCGTTGCATTATTCTGCATATTGGCGAGGATTGTGGAGACGGGTCCTAAAATCGCACTCGAGAAGATGACGGGCAGCCAGATCAGTGGATGACGCATGATGTTCGGCACCTGGAGCATCGAGGTTCCAAGACCCTGTGCGACAAGGCCGCCGAATTTGTTTTCCCGATAACTTGCAACTGCGAATCCGACCATGTTGCAGCAGCAGCCGATCGTTGCGGCACCGGCGGCAAGACCGGAAAGATTCAGAATGATGCCGAGTGCAGCGGAGCTGATCGGCAGTGTCAGAACCATACCCATGACGACCGAAACAACGATGCCCATGATGAACGGCCGCTGTTCCGTTGCCCAGTTGATGATGCTTCCAAGGCCTGTCATCATCTGGGAGATCGGCGGTCCGACGAGCAGTCCGACAACGGAACCGGCTCCGATGGTGATGACCGGTGTCACGATGATATCAACCTTGGTCTTGCCGGAAACCAGATGGCCGCAGGTGATGCCTGCGAAAGCTGCGATGAAAGCGCCGAGCGGTTCGCCAGGTCCTGCCAGAACGGCATTTCCGTCCACAAAGAATGTGCCGCCGGTGATCTTGCCGGCATAACCGCCGACCATGGCGGCGACGGCTGCAGAAACCGTGACAAGCGGGCTTTCCCCATATTTCACTGCCACGCCGACACCGATACCGGCACTTGTCAGGGCTGCGGCAGCTTTTCCAAGCAGATAGATCACATTTCCGGTCGAACCGCCGATCAGAAGACCGATCTGCTGAATCATCGTACCAATAATCAGGGTTGCAAAAAGACCCTGCGTCATGCCGCCGAAGCCATCAATGAAGATGTGCGAGGCGACTTTTTTGATTGTTCGCATATGGAATTCCTCCTCATGTATGTGGTGTGTTACTGTATTCACAAGTGACTTGTCAGTCGACTTTTAGTCTATCATAAGATGGGGGCGGGTGCAATCCTTTTCCGGGGGCATAAGTTGACAAAAGAAAGGGGCACGCTTATAATTGAGACAAATTCAGAGCGCTTCCAGAAAACAGCGCAGACAGTAAAAAAGTGATAAAGGAGACGCATGGGAAAACAGAAAAAGAAACAGAAAAAACGCGGCAATCCGCTTTGGACTCTGGTATTTTTAGCGGCACTTGCTGTTTTCTGCTTTTCCGGGTACAAGCTGATCGGCATTTACCTGGATTACAAGACCGGCACGGATGAATACCGGGATCTGCAGCAGTATACGACGGAAATTACAAAAACACCGGAGACACCGGCAACGACGAAAACAGAGGAGCCGCAGGCGGAATCCGAACCGGCGGAGCCTTCCGAACCGGAGCCGGAACCACTGTCGTATCCGACAGAACCGCCGCTTGCCGTCGATTTTGAATCCTTAAAAGCGATTAACCCGGATGTGAAGGGATGGCTTTATATCGAAGCTCTCGACATCAGTTACCCGGTCGTACAGGGGCCGGACAATGATACGTATCTTCATACGACGTACGAGGGAACGAGCAACTTTGCGGGTTCCATTTTCCTCGATTACCAGAATCAGGATGATTTCAGTGATGGAAACACAATCGTTTACGGTCATAATATGAAGAATCTCTCCATGTTCGGAAAGTTGAAACAGATGAAGGAGCAGGAAAAATATAGGGATAGCGTCTATTTCTGGATGCTGACGCCGGAATCAAACGATGTGTACCAGATTTTTTCTGCCTTTTATACGGAGGCAGACAGTGATGTCTACACGCTGTATTCCGGCGGGGGTGAAGCGTTTGTACAGTATCTGAATACCATGGCGGCGCGGTCAGAGATCCCGGTGGAGCAGCCGGAGATGGATGAACACAGCCATATTATTGTGCTGTCCACCTGTGCGGCGAGCGATACGACTGGACGGTTCGTCGTTCTGGGCGTGCGGCGGAACCGGTAATAATTGGTCAGAAGGAGGAATGACAGATGGAAGAGGAAAGAAAAATCGAAGAACTGCAGAGATTGATTGATACGCATGAAAATATCGTATTCTTCGGCGGCGCGGGCGTGTCCACGGAGAGCGGGATTCCGGATTTCCGGAGCGTGGATGGCCTTTATCATCAGAAGTATGACGTTCCGCCGGAGACAATTTTAAGCCACAGCTATTTCCTGCGGTACCCGGAAAAGTTTTATGCTTTTTACCGCGACAAAATGCTTCCGGTCGGCGCGAAACCGAACGCGGCGCATAAGAAACTTGCAGAGCTCGAAGCGGCGGGAAAATTAAAAGCGATTGTGACGCAGAACATTGACGGACTGCATCAGGCGGCGGGAAGTAAAGTAGTGTATGAACTGCATGGAAGCACACACCGCAATTACTGTATGAAATGCGGGGCATTCTGCGATACAGAGCTGGTGAGAAGGAGCAGCGGCGTTCCAAGATGTGAAAAATGCGGAGGCATGATCAAACCGGATGTCGTACTCTACGAGGAGAGTCTGAATGAGAAAGTGCTCGACGGTGCGATCCGCTCGATTGCGGCGGCAGATCTTCTGATTGTCGGCGGAACGTCACTTGCGGTTTATCCGGCGGCAGGCCTTCTCCAGTATTTTGAGGGCGATGCGCTGGTTCTCATCAACAAGGGCGCAACGCCGATGGATAAAAACGCGGATCTTCTGATCCAGCAGCCGATCGGGCAGGTGCTCGGCAGCATCAAAGTAAGATAGATTTTAATTAGAAAATATAAGGCGGAAGAAACATGGCAGAACATTACGAAGTAGGCGATATTGTAAAACTGAAAAAGCCGCATCCGTGCGGCAGCAGCGAGTGGGAAATCCTGCGTGTCGGCGCAGATTTCCGTCTCAAATGCACCGGCTGCGGCCACCAGATCATGGTAGCACGCAAGCTGGTCGAGAAAAACACCCGCGGATTACGAAAAAAAGATGCGTAATATCGTGAAAAAAACAAGAAAACACGCGAAAAAGGGCTTGCTATAAGCCCTTTTTTATGTTAAAATAACAAATTGTGACGTATAAAAATAATTCCTTGCTCCCCATAATGAAAATGGGGTGCCAAAAAGTCCAAAAGGAGGTAAAGCATGAACAAGTACGAATTAGCACTGGTTGTGAATGCAAAACTTGAAGAAGAGGAACGCGCAGCTGTAGTTGAGAAAGCCAAAGGTTATGTAACCCGTTACGGCGGAACAGTTGGCGAAGTAGAAGAGTGGGGCAAAAAACGCCTTGCATACGAAATTCAGCATATGCGTGAAGCATATTACTACTTTATTCAGTTTGAAGCAGACGCAACAGCTCCGGCAGAGATCGAGAGCCATATGCGTATTATGGATAACGTACTGAGATACTTAGTCGTTAAAAAGGAAGCTTAAGAGGTAAGCGAATGAATAAAGTTATATTGATGGGAAGATTGACCAGAGATCCCGATGTCAGATACTCTGCTGGAGAAAACTCCACAGCGGTAGCCCGTTATACACTGGCTGTTGACCGCAGATTCCGCAGAGACGGCGATTCCGCAACCGCAGACTTTATCGGATGCGTTGCTTTCGGCCGCCAGGCAGAATTTGCAGAGAAATACCTGCGTCAGGGAACGAAGATCGCCATCACCGGCCGCATTCAGACCGGAAGCTACACCAACCGTGAAGGCCAGAAGGTCTACACGACAGACGTAGTTGTAGAAGAGCAGGAGTTTGCAGAGAGCAAAAATGCAGGTGGAAACAACGGAGGATACTCCGCACCGCAGCATAACAATCCGGCTCCGTCCGCGAATACATCTGACCTGGGCAGCGCCGATGGTTTTATGAATATTCCCGATGGCATTGACGAAGAATTGCCATTTAATTGATAGAAAAGGAGAGATTGATCATGGCTTATAATAATAGTGAAAGACCAGCTTCCAGAAGACCGGCCCGCAGAAGAAGAAAAGTTTGTGTTTTCTGTGGTGGAGAAGAGATCAGCTACAAGGATGCAGCTAAACTGAAAAAATATGTATCCGAGCGTGGTAAAATCCTGCCGAGACGTGTAACTGGAACCTGCGCAAAACATCAGAGAGCAGTAACAGTAGCCGTTAAGAGAGCAAGACATATGGCTATTATGCCGTACGTAGATGATTGATTCTGACTTGCGCTAAGCACTGTCCGAACGTTCATTTTGAATCGGTAAATAAATGGAGGTATCTGCCCGAAAAGGGCGGGTACCTTTTTTGTATCCAGAAGTATCTTGTTGCCAAAGTACAGGTCAAAGTGGTATAATCGGAAGGACAGGAGCGAAATACAACACGCAACGTTGGAAAGGTGTTAGGAAATGAAAAGCAAAATGAAGTTGAGCGGCCAATTGCGGAGCTATCTTCGATGGCCGCTGATTTTGTCCATCCTGATGCTTGTGATGAATATCGGCATGTATTTTGTGGATGTGATGGCAGGAATGTGGTTCACGCTGTTTTTTGCAGTCTATGTGATCGCAGCCGCAGTTCCCTATTACAGACAGCGTCCGCAGGTGATCAACGAGCTGATTACCTTTGCGACCGAATACGGCCAGGTTCAGAAGCATCTGATCCAGGAACTGGCGCTGCCCTATGCCGTTATGGATTCGCAGGGAAAACTTCTCTGGGTCAACAAAGAGTTTACAAAAATCACAGGGAAGGATACACAGTATCATAAATGTATCGCCACCATTTTTCCGGAGCTGACGGTCGAGCGGCTGCCGAAAAATGAGGAGGAGACCGACATCAACGTGGCTTACGGCGAAAAGAATTTCCGTGCCCATGTAAAAAGCGTCTGCATCGACGAGCTGATCCAGAATTCGGAGATGATCAACACAGATATCAAAGGCTATTTTATTCAGGCACTGTATCTGTTCGATGAGACGGAGCTCCGCGAGTATATGCGGAAATTCGAGGACGAAACGATGGTCACCGGTCTTCTGTATCTGGACAACTACGACGAGGCGCTGGAGAGCGTCGAGGAGGTCCGCCGTTCCCTTCTGACCGCACTGGTCGAGCGAAAGATCAACAAATATTTCAACGATCTCGATGGACTGGTGAAGCGGTATGAGAACGACAAATACATCGTGGTCATGCGCCGGAGTTCGTTAAATGAACTGAAAGAGAAAAAGTTCGATATCCTCGAGGACGTCAAGACCATCAACATCGGAAACGAGATGGCGGTCACAATCAGTATGGGTATCGGAGCAGATGCTGGATCGTTTGCGAAAAACTCCGAGTATGCGAAAATCGCGATCGACCTGGCTCTTGGCCGGGGCGGCGATCAGGTCGTTTTAAAGGACGGTTCGAAGATTCAGTATTTCGGCGGAAAAACGCAGGCTGTGGAAAAGAATACGAGAGTCAAAGCCCGCGTCAAGGCGCACGCGCTGAAAGAGTTTATGAACACGAAAGAGAAGGTCGTTGTCATGGGACACCGCCTGCCGGATGCCGATTCGTTCGGTGCGGCCATCGGTATCTACCGTGCGGCGAAAACGCTGAATAAAAAAGCGTACATCGTCATCGACAACCCGACCAGCTCGATCATTCCGCTGATGAATACGTTCAGCGACAACCAGGATTATGAGGCGGACATGTTTGTCAACAACCATGAGGCGAAAGAGATCATGGACGACAACACGCTGCTCGTTGTGGTCGATACGAACAAACCGAGCATCACACAGTGTGAGGATCTGCTGTACATGGCGAAAATGATCGTCGTGCTGGATCATCACCGGCAGGGAAGCGATACGATCCGCAACTCGGTGCTTTCCTATATTGAGCCGTATGCATCATCCGCGAGCGAGATGGTTGCCGAGATTCTCCAGTATTTTACCGAAGGAATCCGCATCCGGAACGTGGAGGCGGACAGCATCTATGCCGGCATCATGATCGATACCGACAACTTTATGCAGAAAACAGGTGTCCGCACGTTCGAGGCGGCAGCGTTCCTGCGCCGCTGCGGTGCGGATGTGACGCGTGTGCGCAAGCTGTTCCGTGAGGATATGAACGATTACAAGGCAAGAGGAGAGACGATCCGCAATGCGGAGCTGTTCCGCGGCCAGTTCGCGATTTCCGAATGCCCGAGCGACTATGTGGACAGCCCGACGGTGGTCGGAGCGCAGGCGGCGAACGAGCTGCTGAACATTGTCGGTGTCAAGGCGTCCTTTGTACTGACCGAGTATAAAGGCGTGATCTATATCAGCGCCCGCGCGATTGATGAGGTCAATGTACAGATCATCATGGAGCGGATGGGCGGCGGCGGTCATCTGAATATGGCAGGATGCCAGCTTGAGACCGTCGATCTGGAGGGGGCGCGTAGCCTCCTAAAATCAACCTTAACAGAAATGCAGGATGGAGGAGAAATCTGATATGAAAGTTATCTTACTGGAAGACGTAAAAGCACTTGGTAAAAAAGGACAGACTGTAAACGTAAGTGACGGATATGCAAGAAACATGCTTCTGCCGAAAAAACTCGGCATCGAGGCAACCGCAAAAAACCTGAATGAGCTGAAACTCCAGAAAGCACACGAGGACAAAGTGGCAGCAGAGCAGCTCGCTGAGGCACAGGCTTTCGCGAAAGAGATTGAGGACAAACAGGTTACCGTAGCAATCAAAGTCGGCGAGGGTGGAAAAGTATTCGGAAGCGTATCGGCAAAAGAGATCGCTGAGGCAGCAAAAGAGCAGCTCGGATACGACATCGACAAAAAGAAAATGCAGCTTCCGAACCCGATCAAGGTTCTTGGAACGACAGAAGTGCCGATCCGCCTGCATACCAAAGTAACTGCAAAGCTGAAAGTTATCGTAAAAGAAGCATAATTCTATGGAAGAAGCACTGATTAAACGAATCCTTCCGCACAGCATCGAGGCGGAGCAGTCGGTCATCGGTTCCATGCTGATGGGGCGCGAAGCCATCATGGCGGCATCGGAAATCCTGACGAGCGACGATTTTTACCAGCACCAGTACGGCGTCATTTTTGATGCCATGGTGGAGCTGTTCAATGAGGGAAAACCGGTCGATCTGGTCACCCTGCAGAACCGCCTGCGTGAAAAGGATGTTCCGCCGGAGATCAGTTCGATGGAGTTTGTCCGCGATCTTTTAAATGCGGTGCCGACTTCGGCGAATGTGCGCCATTATGCGAACATCGTCAGCGAGAAAGCGGTGCTGCGCCGTCTCATTAAGCTGACAGAAGAGATAGAGAATGACTGCTATCTGAACAAAGAGCCGGTGGAAGTCATCATGGAGGAGACGGAAAAGAAGATGTTCCAGTTATTGGGCCAGCGGAATTCCGGAGACTTCATGCCGATCCGCCAGGTTGTCATCAATACGCTGGAGAACATCGAGCGTGCATCGAAGACGAAGGGAAATGTCACGGGTATTCCGACCGGATTCACGGATCTGGACTACAAGACATCGGGTCTGCAGAACTCTGACTTTATCCTGATTGCGGCACGTCCGTCTATGGGTAAAACGGCGTTTGTCCTCAATATTGCGCAGTATATGGCGTTTAAGAAAGACAAAGCCGTTGCGATTTTCAGTCTCGAGATGTCGCGGGAGCAGCTGATGAACCGTCTGCTCTCGATGGAGTCGAAAGTAGATTCCCAGCATCTGAGAACCGGAAACCTGAAAGACGACGAATGGAGCAAGCTGATCGAGAGCGCCGGCATGATCGGTGAATCCCGACTGATGATCGACGATACACCTGGTATCTCGATCGGAGAGATGCGGTCGAAATGCCGCAAATACAAGCTGGAGCACGGTCTTGATATCATCATCATTGACTACCTGCAGCTGATGTCGGGAAGCGGAAAGAGCTCCTCGGAATCGCGCCAGCAGGAGATTTCGGATATCAGCCGTTCCTTAAAAGCACTCGCGAGAGAGCTGAATGTGCCGGTTGTTGCACTGTCCCAGCTTTCCCGGGCTGTTGAGCAGCGTACCGACCACCGTCCGATGCTTTCCGACCTGCGTGAGTCGGGAGCGATCGAGCAGGATGCCGACGTTGTTATGTTTATCTATCGAGATGATTACTATAATAAGGATTCCGAGAATAAGGGAATCGCGGAAATCATCATCGCCAAACAGCGAAACGGCCCGATCGGAACCGTCAATCTGGTCTGGCTGCCGGATTATACGAAATTTGCGAATGCAGAGAGATAAAAGAAAATATTTTATGTGTCAGAACGTGTCGTGGGATAGTCCTGCGGCACGTTTTTTGTGTATAATTGTATGAAGTTGTCGGAATATTACGATGAGATTTTCTTGCGGCAGGGGATAACAGATCCTATAATAAAGGGAAGAAGGGAGTGGCTGCCGTATGGAAAATAGAACGTATCTGGTCACGGAGGCGGAGAAGCTGACCGGGGAGAAAGCGCATGTGCTCCGGTACTGGGAGGACGAGCTCGGCATGGAAATCCACCGCAATTCGCTGGGACACCGCTGCTATACTGCGCAGGACATTCAGATTTTTCTGGGAATCCGGGAACTGAAGAAAAAGGGGCTTCACCTGAAAGCGATCCGCGAGCTGATGCCGAAGCTGGTGCAGGCAACGGCGGAGATCAAAGCGTTTCCGGCGGAAGCGGCAGAGACGGCAAAGGAGAAGCCGGATCCGGCAATACCGGGAAAAGCGGACGAAGTGCCGGAGGTGGTTGTCGATCTTCTGCCCGAGCGGGAAGCAGAACAGCTGGCGGACACTGTGATGCGGCAGGAAGAGGAGGAGCGTCAGACGGAGTTTTACCGCGTGCTCGGCCGTCTGCTCGATCAGATGATACAGAAGCGGCGCCAGGAAGAGCGGAGCCGCCGTGTGGATGAGGCGATCCGCCGCCACCAGCAGAGCCGGAGAGAAGCAGCGGCGACGCTGGAGCAGAAAGGAAAACGGACGAAAGCAAAACGGGGCCATCGGAACAATGGGTAAATCGGACAGAAAAAAAAGAACGCCTGCGAGAGGCGTTCTTTTTGGATCCACGCGGAAATCCGACTTATTTTGCAGCCAGATAATCGTTGATCTGGTCTTCCAGAACCTGAGCGTCCAGGCCGTGAACCATAGCTGCTTCTTCCAAGGACTCACCCTGTGCAGAAGGGCAGCCGATGCAGTGCATACCGGCTCCCATCAGGATTCCGATGATATTTGTATCCATTGCGATTAACTCGCCGATTGTCATGTCTTTCGAGATCTTTGCCATCTTAAAGTTCCTCCTTTAAATGTGTATATACCCGTCGTTCCGATTTTGACGGCTATTTTGATTATAGCGTACCCCCGGGGGGAATGCAAGAACAAATTCATAAGATTATAGAATGTTTATAATTTTGTACTTGTATTTCAGGGGGCAATCGTTTACAATGTGGATAGTACCGAAAGGGCCAAAAAATCTACAAGGAGGATAAGATCATGGCATATGTAATCACAGACGAATGTGTAAGCTGCGGAACCTGCGCTGGAGAATGTCCAGTAGAGGCTATCGCTGAGGGAGATTCCCATTACGAAATCAACCCGGATGTATGCGTTGAGTGCGGAACATGCGCAAGCGTATGTCCAACCGAGGCTATCACAGAAGAGTAATTTGTACGGAACGTACAAAAAAGGAAGTCCTTCGCGGACTTCCTTTTTTTATACATACGTTTCAAAACTTACAGAGAAGCCAGCTCCTGCAGAGCATTCTCTTTTACCATTGCATTTCCATGTTCCAGCAGAAATGCTTCAGCGGCCAGGGAGAAGGATTCCTGTCTGCCGTACTCAGAAAGAATGTTGCAGACCTTGTTGAATTCCTCCGGTTTGCAGCCGGACTGGTGCAGAACGAGCTGATAGTTGGCATCTGCCCTGTTCTTATAGAGGGAATTGCTGCCGGTAAAATACTGGTTCAGCGCTTTTGCGGAGCTGATGACATCGTCGAGGGTTGAGAAGTGGAAGGTGCGTACCAGATCCACATTCTTTTCCTCGGATGCTGCAGGCTCTTTTTCGTTTTCCTTCTGTGCCGCTTTCTTTGCGATTTCCTGTGCCTTGTTCTTCACATCGCAGAGCTTGTGGAACAGGTCGATGATGTCGTCCGCGCCGGAATACTGTACCGGTTCCGGTCCGTCCGTATCGTCGCCGGATGGAGCAAATTTGGCGAAGCGGGTGTCGAGCTCCTGTGGATCCTCGACTCTGGTGATAATGAGGACAATGCTGTCCGGAGCCACCGGAACGGCCTCGACCATGAGCGGGGCATTATCCACGTTGAAGCCGAACTGCTGGTTGGCTTCAAGCATCATATCCTGAAACAGGCTGCGGGCCTTTTCCGTGCCGTAAGCCAGTTCGCTGAGCTTTAAATTTCTTTCGGCAAGATCGGCGCTGGTCAGTGTGCAGCGGATCTTGTTATCATTGATTTTTTCTATTTTCATAACTCTCACGTCCTTAATTACTCTTTACTTATATAAATAGGGCTGCTTACAATATAGTATAACACATCACGGAAAGAAGTAAAGAACTTAAGATTTTTTTTACATTTCGCATAATTTTTTCAGAAATGAAGGGATAAACTTTATTTGTAATTCCCCCGGTTTGAAGTATAATGGGAGTTGGGGAAACCTTTGCTTCTGTCCGGAGGGTGCATACTCCGGCCGGAAGCAGGCACAGAAAAAACGGATCGGATAAGAAGGCGTCCCCGCGAAACATGATCATTGAAACTAAAAACAAAAGTATTTCATACGGATCGATGGGGCTTTCTTTTTTGTACGTCACAACTGCAAATAAGCCATGAAACAAACAATCGACAAAACTTTTTAAACAGATTTTCTGAAAAATACCCAATAGCAAAAAGCAACGATACGTTCGTTACTGTTCAATCAGCAGTGAAACACCTGCTGTTTCGCTGCGTAAGAACATGATTCAGGTGTGAGCAGCCCTCCTTTTGCGAAGCAAAACTTTAAATGAGGGCTGCGAATGTTACAGTTCGCTGGGAACCAGTGAACTGTAACGATACTTTCTGACTCGCATGCGGTTCCCTTGCGCATAACGGTTGCTATTGGGTATTTTTTTTGTTATAATGGGCGCAAGTGGGGAGATCTTCAGAGCGAAGAAAAGGGGAAAAGAACACATGAAGGAGCAACAGAAGAAAAAAGCAGCGCCGGTACTGGTCGTACTGATTCTGATCGTGCTAGTCGGTGCAGCAGGCATTGTTTCATTTTTGATAAACCGATATAAACCCGGAACCGAATACATGGCCGGGAACGAATATTTTAACCTGACAGACGAAAACAGCGTTGCGCTGATCCAGAACGGAGAACTTCTGGAAGAGCAGGCCGTCCTTATCGGAGGAGAGCCGTATGCGGCGTACACATATGTAGAATCCCAGCTGAACAGCTGCTTCTACTGGGATGAAGAAACAAAAGGAATCCTGCTTACAACGAGCGGCGGCGTGCAGACACTGCTTCCGGGCGATGCGGCCGTTGCCAAAACACCGGGCGGACAGCCTGCCGTACAGCAGGAGAGCGACGGAACGGTTTACATTTCGCTGGATGTCGTAAAAGAATACACAGATCTCGACTATGCATATTACAGCGATCCCAACCGTGTTGTAATCCGGAATGAATGGGACGGCGTGGAGCAGGCGACGGTACAGTCAGACACCGCGCAGGTGCGCCAGAAGGGCGGCATCAAGAGTCTGATTCTTGCGGATGTACAGAAGGGTGACACCCTGCTGTATCTGGAAAATCTGGACAACTGGTGCAAAGTCATGACGGCGGACGGCTATACCGGATACATCCAGACAGAGGATATCTCCGAGCCGGAGGCCATCGAAGCGCGGACGGCAAAGAAAGATTCCTATGAAAGAATTACACGGGATCACAAAATCAATCTGGTCTGGCATCAGAGCACATCGACCGAGTCGAACGACGCGATGGCAGAGATGACAGCAGAAATGACCGGCGTGAACGTGATTTCACCGACCTGGTTTTCCGTGACAGACGAAACCGGTACGATTTCCAGCCTTGCGAGCGCCGATTACGTGAAACTGGCGCATGACGCGGGACGGGAAGTCTGGGGATTGATTGATAACTTTAATGAAGCATTTGACGAAACAACCGATCTTGCCTACGCATCCGTGCGCAGCAGAATCATTGAGCAGCTGCTCGCCGAGGCAGCATCGTGCGGCATGGACGGCATCAACGTGGATTTCGAGAATCTGAAAGAGGCCGGAATCCCGCATTACCTGCAGTTTCTGCGGGAACTGACGAGCGCGGCGCATGCACAGAATCTTGTGGTGTCGGTCGATACGCCGGTACCGCAGGCTTACACGATGTATTATCAGCGCGGCGAGCAGGCAAGATTTGTGGACTATATGATTGTCATGGCCTATGACGAGCATTTCGCGGGAAGCGAGGAGGCAGGCTCTGTTTCATCCCTCCCGTTCGTACAGCAGGCCGTGGAGGAGATGACGCGGGTGATGCCTGCCGATCAGGTGATCTGCGGAATCCCGTTTTATACCCGTGTCTGGACGGAAAAGTTCGGACAGAGCGCCATTACCAGCGAGGTGCTGGGCATGGATGGCGCCAAAAACTATGCCAAAGAGAATCAGATGACAGAAACCTGGGATGCATCCCTTGGCCAGAATGTGGCAACGGTAGAAACTTCCGATGCCAGATACACGATCTGGATGGAGGATGAGCAGTCCATGGAGGAAAAACTGAAAGTGATCCAAAGCGCCGATCTCGCCGGAGTGGCAGAGTGGAAGCTCGGATTCGAGTGCGCAGACGTCTGGAGTCTGATTTCAGAATATATTGAAACAAACAGTTGACGAGGAGTCCGGGAAGGATAAGGGGAATGATAAAAGCCCGGGCACGAAGGAGGAGTATACATGTCAGAAAACAATCACGAAGAATTATTTAAAACAACGCTGATGGGCGGTTTCGATAAGGACGATGTCATGACGAAAGTGCAGAACCTGAAAGATCAGGCGTATGCCGCTCAGAAGAAACTGGAAGCGAAGATCGAGGAAAACGAGCAGGAAATCGAGAAGCTGAACCGCAAGATCCGCGAGCGTGAGGATAAAATCGAGGAGCTCGAAAAAAACATTCATGAGAAATACCAGAGCTATATCGACAATTATGACAGCATCAGCGGCCTTGTGTTTGAGGCACAGGTGAAAGCGAAAAAACTGACACAGGAAACAGAGGAGAGCTGCAGAAAGCTAAAAGAAGAGACCGAGGAAGCCTGCCGCCGGAAAACCGAAGAAACGGACGAGTCCTGCCGCGAGAAAACGGAGGAAACGGATGAGGCGTGCTGCAAAAAGAGAGAGGAGACAAACGAGTCCTGCCGGAAACAGCAGGAAGAGACAAAGGAATCCTGTGCAAAGCAGCGCCGCGAGACGAAGGAACAGTGCGAATACATGGTAGAGAGCGCACGTCAGAAGGGCGAGGAACTGGCTGCTGTTTATGAAGAAAAACTGCAGGCCGAAGCAGAAGAAATCCAGAGCCATATGGACGCGGAACTGCAGAAAGCCAACACCAGATACCAGAAGATTTACGCCGAGATGGAAACCATGACAAGTGTACTCGAGAAGAACCGCAGAATTTTTGAGGAGGCTTTTGCCGGCATCGAAAAAATGCGTGAGGAGATGAAACGTTCTGCGTCGGAAGTGGAAACCTTCATGAAAGATCCGGTAAAAAGTATCTTTCCCGGAGAGGCAAAAGAAACAGCCGCAGAGCCAGGCAGTGAAGATACCGCAGAAGAAGCAGAGGAAGAAGACGAAATCGTCGAAAATTCCGCAGTCATCGATTTCGAAAATGAGCCGGATTATCTCGATGATGACAACGACGAAGAAGAGGATGAAATCCCGAATCGCGCGCATGATGAAGAAGATGAGGAAGAGTAACCGGAAGCAATAAGAGTTGTAACCTGCCCCGCTGCTGCATAAAATGACCAAGAAAGGAAATTTGCAGCAGGGGGCTTTTCATTTGGAAAAAGGGAAAAAACTGGAATGGCTGATGGCGGTGATTCTGCTTTCGGCGGCGTATGTTCTGTCCCGCGAGGGCGCACGGCTGGTGGCAGCACAGAAGGCAGCCACAAAAGTAGTGGTGCTGGACAGCGGCCACGGCGGCGACGATCCCGGCAAAATCGGGGCAAACGGTGTCAAAGAAAAGGACATCAACCTTGCGATTGCCCGTCTGCTGAAAAAGAAGCTGGAAAAGCAGGGAATCCTTGTGGTGATGACGCGGGAAGGGGAGGATGATCTCTCCGATCCGGGAGCCGTGAATGCGAAAGTGCAGGATCTGCAGCGGCGCGTGCAGCTGATTCATAAAAAAAAGCCGGACTGTGTGATCAGCATTCACCAGAACAGCTACCCGGATGCGGCGGTCAAAGGGGCGCAGGTGTTTTATTATACGGATTCAAAAGAAGGCGAAAAACTGGCGCTCTGCATGCAGGCTGCACTGGTCGCGGGGCTCGATCCGGCGAATCACAGGAAAGCCAAGGGAAACAAAACGTATTACATGCTGAAGAAGACAGACGCAGTGCTGGTGATCTGCGAGTGCGGATTCCTCTCAAATCCGGAGGAGGAAGCGCTCCTGAACACAAAGGAGTACCAGAAAAAGGTGGCGGATGCACTGTGTGACGGCGTTTTAACGTATCTGGGAGAAAAGAAGAATGGCAAAGAGAAGACACAGACGAAGACGGAAGAGACCGCTGCGGGCGCTGCTTCCGCTTATGCTTGTCCTGCTGGCGGCTTATCTGGTATTCGGAGAATTTGATGAGAGCGATCCCGCGCAGAACGGAAGCGGAGCGGACAGCAGCACTGCTTCACAGACGGCAGACGAAAACAATGGTCTGTCAGAGAATGGCGCAACACAGTTTCAGGCGGAAAATACAGATGAGGAGGAGCTGGCGAAGCGGTATTATTACAGCCAGCTCGATGAAAACAGACAGATGATTTACCGCGAACTGGTGCAGGGAATCGCGGAACACCAGGAAACCATCATCACAAAAGGCGGCGATCCCGATGTGACGGCGGAGGTTTACGGATGGGTCTATATGGATTACCCGGAGTACTGCTGGATCAACGGAGCATCACATGTCACGGGATACGGCGAGCCGAAGAACTACTGCGAGGTAGTTCCGGAATACACGATTCCTGCGGAGGAGATCACAGGCCGCCAGACCCAGGTCAAAGGGGCGGGAAATGATTTCTTAAGTGATATCGACCGTTCGATGGATGACTATGGGAAGATCAAGGCTGTCTTTGAAAAATGTATCCGGCAGATTGATTATGTGAAAGATGCGCCGGAGAATCAGACACTCTACAGCGGACTTGTGAACGGACAGACGGTCTGCGCAGGCTATGCCAGAACGTTCCAGTATCTGATGAACCGCCTGGACATCCCGGTCATTTATGTGACGGGAACGACAGACACCGGCGAGGCGCACGGCTGGAATATCGTAAAGTGCGGAGACAATTATTACAACGTCGATGTAACCTGGGGCGATCCGGTATTCGCAGAGGGCGAGAGCGGCGAGTACAATCTGCCGGACGACCTGATCTACTACGATTTTCTCTGCGTTTCCGATGCGGAATTTTCGGACACGCATCAGGCGGATGCGAATCTGCCGCTCCCGGCGTGCAATGCAGATGACCTCGAGTATTACCGCCAGATCGGCCGGTACATGGATACATTTGATGCAAAACAGATTCTGTGGGAAATGGAGACGGATATTGAAGAGACGAAAGAGTATTCCGAATTTAAATTTGCCACCGATGATCTGATGGCACAGGTCATGGAAGCCCGACCGGAGCTTCTCGATAAGGCTTCCGGCTATCTTTGCAGCTATTACGGACTCGGGTCCGTAAAATATACATACAGCGAGGATACGGCGACAAGAAAGCTGATGGTATTCTGGCAATATAAAGGAGAACCGAGTGAATGACGGTTCTCCTTTAAAAATATCCGGAAACAAAATGTCGATCAGCTCGCGCTCGAGAAACTCGATGGTAATCAGGCACGAATAAGGGAGTTCGGAAACCTGGGAAACACTCACAAGATCCTGACGGACGGTGATGGAATGATCCGTGACATCGGTAACCTCTGCGACCCAGGCGGCATGCGGGATCGTCAGATGTTTCGCAATCAAAGGGCCGACCTGCGCGGTATCGCCGTCGGTTGTCTGACGTCCGCAGATAATCAGATCCGCGCCGCCGATCACCTGAATACCCTGCGCCGGCGTTAAGAATATCCCCCGTGGGGGCTTGTGAAAAAGGCCGATTTTTGGTAGAGTAAAGGGATATTTGAGCGGTTGGAGAACGACCGCGCCGGGAAAATTAAGAAAAAGAAGAAAGAAGCGGAAGATATGGAACAGGAATTATTACAGGAAATTGCCTCCTACTGGGGAACCCGTGCGGAGGGGTATTCTGAGGTCAATGAAAAAGAACTGGCGGGAAGCCAGAGAGAAGCGTGGCTGCATGTATTAGAGGAGCAGTTTCCAGAGAAAAAGAAAGAAGAGATGAAGATTCTCGATATCGGAACCGGCCCGGGATTCTTCCCGATGATTTTGTCGGAGGCAGGTTATACGGTGGCGGCTGTTGACTACACGGAGGAGATGCTGGAAAAGGCGAAAGAGAATCTGGGAAAATATACGAAATACGGTCTGGAGCGCGTGACGCTGCAGCGGATGGATGCACAGAATCTGGAGTTTGCGGATGAGACCTTTGATGTTGTCATTTCCAGAAATCTGACCTGGAATCTGGAAAAGCCGGAGCAGGCATACCAAGAGTGGATGCGTGTCCTGAAACCGGGCGGCGTGTTGCTCAATTTTGATGCGAACTGGTACGGTTATCTCTATGACGAGGAGAAAAAAGAAGCGTACGAGGCAGACCGGAAGAAAGTGGAAGAGCAGCAGCTCGACGACCATTATCTGTGCACGGACATTGACCGCATGGAAAACATTGCGCGCCAGGTGCCGCTCTCTACGATGGAACGGCCGGCGTGGGATACGAAGGTGCTCGAATCCCTCGGCGTCTGTTCCATCCAGACCGATTCCGAAATCTGGAAGCGCGTCTGGAGCGAGGAAGAGAGACTGAACTATGCATCGACACCGATGTTTCTGGTGCGCGCGGAAAAAAGCGCAGAGCAGTCTTTCCAGCTTGGTGATGTGACCGTCCGCCGCGGCGAAAAATATCAGGGGGATATCTCCTTTGCGAATGGGGATATCGTGCTTCCGGGAACGATTATCTGTGGAAAACTTCCGGGAAAAACAATGCTGATCACCGGCGGCGTTCATTCCGGTGAATACGTCGGCATTCAGGCGTGTGTGGAACTGGGAGCGGAGCTTCAGCCGGAAAAAACGGTTGGAACGATCGTGATTTTAAAGGTCTTAAACCGTCCTGCTTTTGAAAACCGTGCGGGCAGTCTCGGACTTTCCGATGGCAAAAACCTGAACCGTGTATTTCCGGGCAATCCAAACGGAACCGAGATGGAGCGGCTGGCGTGGGCCATTACGAAAGAAGTTTATCCGAAGGTGGATTATTATATTGATCTCCACAGTGGCGATGATTTCGAAGCATTGACGCCGTATGTCTATTACGCCGGAAAAGCGGCGCAGGAGGTGACAGAAGTTTCGCGGAAAATGGCGGAGCAGGTGGATGTTCCGTACATGGTGCGTTCCCTGGTGTCATCAGGCGGAGCGTACAACTACGCGGCGTCCAAGGGCATCGCGAGCATCCTCTTAGAGCGCGGCGGCATGGGAGCCTGGACTTCCGAGGAGGTCAATTCCGACAAGCGTGATGTGCGCAATATCTTAAGCAGCCTCGGCATGTATCAGATCCGCCGCGATGTGCGGAACTACGTGCCGATGGAAGTGACGGATGTCTGCTATCAGGCGGCTTCCGAAGACGGCCTCTGGTATCCGGCGGCAAAACCGGGCGATATGGTTGCAGAGGGCGCACTGCTCGGAACGATCCGTGATTATAATGGAAAACTCCGTGAGACGTGCCGTGCCGAGTACACCGGTGTAGTGTTGTACCAGACGGGCAGTCTGCAGGTAACAGAAGGGGGCCCTGTCGTTGCTTACGGAAGAATTGTGCGCGAGCCGGAGTACGACGACCGCAAAGAGCAGATTGTCCATTACTGGGAGAAACGGAGCGAGAGCTTTTTAGAGCAGAGACGCTCCGAACTTGCAAACCCGATTGCGAAGCGCTGGATGAAAGAGATTGAAAAACAGATCCCGGCGGGAAGACGGTTAAAGATCCTTGATGTGGGCTGCGGAGCCGGATTTTTCTCGATCCTGCTGGCAAAAGAGGGCCACGAGGTCTTCGGCATCGACCTGACACCGGAGATGATTGAGAATGCAATCCAGCTTGCCGAAGAAGAGAATGCCGACTGCTGCTTCCAGGTCATGGACGCGGAAAATCCGATGTTTGCGGATGAAACGTTCGATGTTGTCATTTCCCGAAACCTGACGTGGACGCTGCCGAATGCGGAGCATGCTTACGGCGAGTGGATGCGTGTGCTGAAAACGGGCGGTGTGCTGCTGAACTTCGATGCCAATTACGGAAAAGAAGATGTTGCCGATACGAAGGGACTTCCGGAGGCGCATGCCCATTTCAAGGTTGGAAACGAGATGCTCGAAGAGTGCGAACGGATCAAATCACAGCTCCCGATCAGCCGCAAAAACCGGCCGGCGTACGATGTGGCGGTGCTGTGCGAAAACACAGCGGGAGAAATCCGCATTGATACGAGCCTTGGAAAACGCATTTATCTGGAAAAAGACGAGTTCTATAACCCGGCACCGATGTTTTCGATTTGTGCCGTGAAGCAGTAAAGGAGTATTTGTGAAAAAATATCTGTTAAAACGACTGCTTCGCCTGATTCCGGTATTCCTCGGCGTGACGATTCTCGCTTTTCTGCTGACGGGACTTTCCTCGGTCGATGCGGTGGATTTAAAAGAGAGCAGCAGCGGCGGCGTGATGTCGGAGGCGGAAAAAGAAGCGATGCGGGAGGAGCTGGGACTGAATGAGCCGAAAGCTGTCCAGTACCTGCAATGGCTGAAAAACGCCCTGCGCGGTGACTTCGGGGAGTCGTACGTTTCCGGCAAACCGGTGCTTGCAAGCTTCTGCGAAAAACTGCCCGCAACGATTGCACTTGCGGCGCTGGCGCTTGCCATGACGGTCTGTCTTTCGTTTCCGCTCGGTATCTTAAGTGCAAAATATCAGAATACGTGGGCGGACCGCAGTATCAGCCTGTTCTGCTTTGCAGGTAATTCGTTTCCGGGGTTTTTCACTGCACTTCTTCTCTTGTCTTTCTTTTCGCTGAAATGGAATCTTTTTCCGGTTCTCAGTATGGGAAAGGGATGGAAAAGCTGTGTGCTTCCGGCGGCGACGCTTGCGGTTTCGATGACGGCAAAATACACCCGTCAGGTGCGTTCTGCCGTGCTTGCAGAGCTGGAGCAGGAGTACGTGGCGGGTGCACGGGCACGTGGGTTAAGTGAAAACCGGATTCTGTTTGGAAATGTATTAAAATCCGTGCTGCTTCGGATGGTCACGCTGCTATTCTTATCCGCCGGTTCGCTGCTTGGAGGAACCGCCATCGTTGAGACGATTTTCATGTGGAATGGTGTCGGAAAAATGGCCGTGGATGCCGTTTCCATGCACGATATTCCCGTGATTCAGGCATATCTGGTGTGGATGGCGGCGATCTATCTGCTGCTGCATCTCATTGCTGATCTGCTGATGGGTGCACTGGACCCGCGGGCGAAGCTGGAGGGAATGCGATGAAAAAAGAACAGAAAAGAAAGATCCTTTTTTATGGCATCCTCGCCGGTGCGCTGCTGCTGTTTGCCGCGTGTGCGGCCCATCTGGCACCGTACGATCCGTATGAGCAGAATCTGGAACTGTCCCTTCTTCCGCCGTCCGCGGCGCACTGGATGGGGACGGACCGCTATGGAAGAGATCTGTTTTCAAGGATTCTCTCCGGCGCGCGGGTCAGTATTTTTTCAGCACTTCTTGTCGTTGCGGCAAGCGCTCTGATCGGAACACTCGCCGGAATTTTCAGCGGCTGGCTGGAAGGTAAAACGGATACGGTTCTGATGCAGATCTCCGATATTTTTCTGGCCTTTCCGGGTATGGTATTTGCAATCGCATTTTCCGGCGTTCTGCAGAGCGGCATGACGGGAGCCGTTGTGTCGCTGATCCTTGTTTCCTGGCCGAAATATGCACGGCTTGCGCGGAACCGTGTGCTGGCATTGAAACACATGCCGTTCATCGCGGCGGCGCGCCTTACAGGAAACGGAACATGGAAGATGATCGGACGCCATATTCTGCCGAATCTTGCGGGGCAGACGATTGTCACAGCGGTGCTTGATATCGGAACGATGATGCTGGAAATCGCGGGTCTGTCCTTCCTCGGCCTTGGTGCGGAAGCGCCGTCGGCGGAGTGGGGAGCGATGATGAGCAACGGAAGAAGTATGCTGCAGACCGCGCCCTGGGTCATTCTGGCGCCGGGACTGGCGATTTTTCTGACCGTTCTTGTCTGCAATCTGCTTGGTGAGGCGGTACGGAAAACGGTGGATCAGGGATAAGGGGCAAACGAAAATGGAAACAAAGGGAGCAAAAACATGAGCGAAAAACTGCTGGAAATCAGCGGCCTTTCTGTCTGTTATGAGGGGGAGCAAATTTTAAATAACATCTGTTTTTCCGTCGAAAAAGGAGAAATCGTCGGCATCGCCGGGGAGTCGGGCAGTGGAAAAAGTACCTTGCTGCGAGCGATCCTGCGGCTGATGGGAAAGAATGGTTCCATCACCGGCGGGCAGATCACATTTCGCGGAGAGGAGCTGACGGGCATGTCCGAAAAGAAGCTGCGGAGTCTGTGCGGTTCAGAAATTGGTATGATTTTCCAGAATACAGGGGCATCACTCTGTCCGACCCGGAAAATCGGAGCACAGATCTGTGAAAGCGTGCGCGCCCATGAGAAACGCTGCGGATTCATCACCCCGATTTCTGGGGGAATGTCTGGCAGAAAAAGCCGCAGAGAAATCAAAGATATGACGCTCCGGCGATTTGTGGATATGGGGCTTTCGGATGGCGAGACGATCTGGAACAGCTATCCATCGTCGCTCTCCGGCGGCATGAACCAGCGCGTCGGGATTGCGCTCGCAATGCTGCTGCATCCGTCGCTTCTTCTGGCGGACGAGCCGACGAGTGCACTCGATGTGGTTTCGCAGGCGCAGGTGCTGCGGGAGCTTCAGGCGTTGCAGCAGAAAGAGCAGACGGGGATGGTGCTGGTGACGCACAATCTTGCGGTTCTCGAGCAGATGGCAGACCGGGTTGCTGTTTTGAAGGATGGAAACATCGTGGAGCAGGGGGAGACAAGGACGGTTTTCGATCACCCAAAGGACGAATATACAAAAAATCTCCTTGCGGCTGTGCCGGGAAGAGGGAAGAACGATGCATAATCATAACATGCTGGAAGTAAACAACTTAAGCAAAAACTTTGCTGGAACCGGCCGGGAAACGGAATTTGCCGCCGTGGACGGCATCAGCTTCACACTGGATGCGGGGGAATGTCTTGGCCTGATCGGGGAGAGCGGATGCGGAAAAAGCACGACGGCCCGTCTGATCACCGGATTGGTCCAGGCGGGTGCAGGCAGCGTTCTGTTGGAAGGCGAGGAAATCCTCGGAAGAAAAGGCAGGCGGCAGCGCGAAGTTTACCGGAAAATACAGATGGTCTTCCAGACCCCGCAGGATTCCTTCGATCCAATGCAGACGCTCGAAACCGGGATTCTGGAAGCTTTTCGGAATCAGGGAATGAGCCGGAAAGAGGCGTGTCTTCATCTGCCGGAGCTGCTGAAAAAAGTGGAACTTAGTTCGGAAACGGCGATGCGCTATCCCCGCGAGACGAGCGGCGGAGAGTGCCAGAGAGCCGCAATTGCGCGGGCTCTTGCTGTGCAGCCGTCTCTTCTGATCTGCGACGAGGCAACGAGTGCGCTCGATGCGGCGGTACAGGCGCAGATCGTTCAACTGCTGAAAAAACTGCAGCGGGAAGAAGGACTTGCGATGCTGTGGATCGGCCACGACCTTGCGCTGGTGCGGGAACTCTGCAGCCGTGTGATTGTCATGCGGCAGGGAAAAATCGTGGAGCAGGGGGAGACGCGGGAGGTATTGGAGTACCCGAAAGAGGAATACACGAAACTGTTGATGGAGTATAGTCTGTGAGAAAACTGTTGAAACAGAAAATCAGACAGCAGAAATGGTGGTGCCATTTGCGAAAACAGGAGAAGTACAGAATGCAGAGAAAGAACGGCAGAAGGAAAAAAATTGCATATGTTTTGTGCGGCATTCTGGCGGTGGTACTGTTTTCCGGTTGTCAGAGCACAGCGGCAGATGGTACAGATGAAAAAGTTTTCGTATACGGTGACACGACATTCAACGCCGAAAACGACGAGTCCGATGTCAACCCGCACAACGGCTATTCCGGCTGGGCGTGTATCCGCTATGGGATCGGTGAGACGCTGTTTCATTATTCCGATTCTATGGAGATCGAGCCATGGCTGGCAGAAAGCTATGAGCTTGTGGACGATACGACATGGCGGATTACACTGCATGAAGGCATCTCCTTTACGAGTGGGCGCACTCTCGACGCGGAGGCGGTCAAAGAATGTCTCGAGGATCTGACCGCAGTACATGACCGTGCACGGGGGGATCTGAAAATTGAGAGCATCGAGGCAGACGGCCTGATCGTAACGATTCACACCGAACAGCCTGTCCCGGCGCTTCTGAATTATTTGTCTGACCCATATGGATGCATCATTGATATGCAGGCAGGTGTGACGGATGACGGCAATGTCGCCGGAACCGGCCCGTACCGCGCAGTACAGGTGGAGACGGATCAGGGACTGACGCTCGTGAAAAATGACAATTACTGGAACGGAACGCCAAAGCTCGACCGGATCGAAGTAAAAACGATCCGCGACGGCGATACGATGACGATGGCGTTACAGTCAGGCGAGCTCGACGCGGCGTACGGCCTGCCGTATTCCAATCTGATCCTGTTCCGCGATGAACCATACACGATTTCTTCGGCGGATACGTCGCGTACCTTCTTCGGACAGTTCAACGGATCATCCGGGGTGCTGCAGGACGACCGCGTGCGCGAGGCAGTCATCGGAGCGATCGACCGTGAGGGCTTTGTGAATACGCTGATGGAAGGAAACGGAAGCGTGGCGGAAGGCCCGTTCCCCTCTTACTTTGCATTCGGCGACAGCAAAGTGCAGGAGGAGTCCTATGATCTTGAGCATTCCAGAGAACTGCTGGCTGAAGCAGGCTGGACCGATGAGGACGGCGACGGTTACGTGGAAAAAGACGGAAAACGCCTGACCATCTGCTGGCTCACGTATCCGAGCCGCCAGGAACTGCCGCTTCTCGCGGAGAGTGCACAGGCATCGCTGAAGAAAATCGGAATCGAAGTACAGATCCAGTGCACGGCAAATCATCTGGAACTGCTGAAAAAAGGAAACTGGGATGTTTATGTAAGCGCATTTGTCAGCGCACCGACGGGCGATCCCGAGTATTTCTTTACAACGCACTGCCTGCAGGATTCCTCCAAGAACCGCGGCGGTTATTACAGTGAGACACTCGAGATGCTGGAGCAGCAGTTAAGCGGCGAGTTTGATACCGAAAAACGAACTGAACTGGCCATCGAGATGACGCAGACGCTGCTGGATGACCACATGTTTTTCTTCGCATCACACCTCAAAATGTCGATGGTATCCGGCGAGGGCGTGACGGGGCTTACGGCGCATCCGTGCGATTATTATGAAATTACAGTCAATTTGGACAAAAACAAATGATTATTTGGTAAAAGAGCAGAAAATGTGGATTTTCTGCTCTTTCTGCGTTATGATAGGAAAAGAACGGCACTGCGACGGTGCCAGAGAAGAGAAAAGGAGAAGTTACGATGCGGAAAGAAGAATTGAGAACATATATTGAAAACCACGAATCCGAAATGATCGAGGATCTGAAAAGCCTGATCCGGATTCCAAGCGAAAAACAGGCGGCAGAGCCAGGCAAACCATTCGGCGCACCGGCGGCAGAAGCACTGGCGCAGGGAATCGAAATTCTGGAAAAATACGGCTTTGCCGTAACCAACTACGACAACTACGCGATTGCAGCTGACTTTAATCAGGAAGAAAAGGGCCTTGATATTCTCGCCCATCTCGATGTCGTACCGGCAGGCGAAGGCTGGCAGGAGACCGATCCATTCACCCCGCTCATCAAAGAAGGAAAAATGTTCGGCCGCGGAACCGCAGACGACAAAGGACCGGCGATCGCAGCTATCTACGCAATGCGCGCTGTCAAAGAACTCGGTTACCCATTAAAGAAAAATGTCCGTCTTGTCCTCGGTTCCGACGAGGAGTGTGGAAGCTCTGACCTCGAATATTATTATAAGAAAGAAGTGGAAGCACCATGCACCTTCTCACCGGATGCCGAATTCCCGGTCATCAACATTGAAAAAGGCGGCATGCGCGGCCACTTCGAAAAAACATCCGATGCCGGAACGACAGGCGTGCGCCTCGTATCCTTACAGGCCGGCACCAAACTGAACGTTGTACCAGGCAAAGCATATGCAGAGCTTGCCGGCATGGAAAAAGAAGACCTGAAAACCTGCGCTGACGAGACTGAGCAGAAGACCGGCGTTTCCTTCGTTCTGGAAGACACCGAAAACGGCAATATAAAAATCACCGCCTGCGGTGCCTTCGCCCACGCATCCACCCCGGAAATGGGTAACAACGCACTGACCGCACTGCTGCAGCTTCTCGCATCCGTTGGAATGGAAGAGAGTGAACTGAAAAACGACATCAGTTTCCTTGCAAAAGTTTACCCGCACGGCGACGGCAAAGGCGCAGGCCTCGGTGTCGCCATGTCAGATGAAGAGTCCGGCGAGCTCACCTTAAGCCTCGACCTCATGAACTACGACGGCAAAACCCTGACCGGTTCCTACGACTGCCGCGCCCCGATCTGCGCGACAAAAGAAAACCTGTACGATACCGCCGGGCAGAACATGAAAAAAGGCGGCTTCTCCATGGAAGGCAGCGGAATGTTCCCACCACACCACGTCCCGGCCGACAGCCCGTTTGTCCAGACCCTGCTGCAGTGCTACACGGATGTCACTGGAAAACCAGGCAAACCATTTGCGATCGGCGGCGGAACGTATGTGCATCATCTGAAAAACGGTGTTGCGTTTGGATGCGCAGACCTTGAAGTCGACAACCGTATGCACGGAGCAGACGAGTTCGTGGAAATCGAATGCCTGAAAGAATGCGTTGTGATCTTCGCGGAGGCGATTGTGCGGATTTGTGGGGAATAAATAATTGAAAAATAAAAGATAAAAAAGATCTTCAGCCAAACCGATAGATTCTGAAAAGAACAAGGTTTGCCTGAAGATTTTTTATGGCTCTGAATTGTTACAAATTTTCTCAGAACCGCAGTTCCCTGCACCGGTTCAGGCATGCAAAGATTTCCTGCCGTCTCGGCCGTGCCAGGTCGCTGGGTCTTCCAGGAGCGAGAAGCGAAGAGAGGCCTTTTTCATCCATCTGTTTTTCCAGCAGGTCCACCACCTGCACCAGTGTTTTTCTTCCGTCCATCTTGTGCTCCGCTGCTTCTAAAAGAAGCGCAGCCAGCCCGTTCAGCTGTTCACTGTCCGTGAGCTGTTCCACGGCGCGCAGATCCGTCAGAGATTTGTTGATGAGGATGGATTCCCGTCCCATCACTTTGACTTTCGTGCGGTCACTTCCCGTCAGGCCTTTACCCGGCTGCGGGCAGCGATGGAAGGCTGGAACGGAAAAAGGGCGTACGGAGGCAGTAAACGGCGGAAATTCCGCGGCTGTGGTTTTTGCGCGATCCGTAATGTCATAAGGAACGTATTCTTTCATCTGAATGACAGTGTCTGCCACGTGGAAGTAAGAACCGGAGCTTCCGGCAACAAGAATGGACGAGATCCCGAGCTTCTCATACAGATCCCTTACGCGGCTGATAAACGGTGTGATCGGTTCCTCGCTGTCGGCAACGACGCGCTGCATCAGCTCATCGCGCACCATAAAGTTGGTGGCGGACGTATCCTCATCGATCAGAAAGAGGCTCGTGCCGGATTCGATGCCCTCGATCACGTTGGCAGCCTGCGAGGTGCTTCCGCTGGCATCGGCGGTCGAGAATGAAGTCGTATCACTCTTTCCGGGAAGATTGTGGATGAAGAGGGAGATATCGACGTTGCTGATGCTTCTGGAGTCCTCGGAGCGGAGCTTTCCGGCGCTTGCATCGGTGATGACATATTCACGGCCGTCCCCGGCGATGTGGTTGTATACGCCGCGCTCAAGCGCCTGCAGCAGGGTAGATTTTCCGTGGAAGCCTCCGCCTACGATCAGTGTGACACCGAGTGGAATTCCCATGCCGGAAACGGGTCCGCGGTTTGGAAGATCGAGGGTAACGCGCAGGGATTCCGGTGAGATAAACGGAACGGCGTGCTTCATCGGCAGATCGGAAACACCGGTCTCGCGCGGGAGAATGGAGCCGTCGGCGATGAAGGCAGTAAGCCCTTTTTCTTTTAATGCGGAACGGATCGCCTGCTGGTCCTCACAGAGATAGGCGACATTGGCGCATGCTTTCGGATCCAGAGCACGGTAGAACAGCGATTTTTCCACGCAGCCGGGCAGAAAGTCGAAAAGAATACGGATCAGCTCCTGCGAGGCGATGGTGCGGCCGTTAGCCGGAAAGCCGATTTCCATGTTGACGATAAGACTGCCGTCGGAAGGATTCAGAACACAGGCAGTACGCTCAAGAATTTCCTGCCCGCAGCGGCTTATCCCAAGCAGACCACTTTTGCCGGAGCCCTTTGCGCGGAACGAATACGGTGCGATAGCGCGCGCAAACTGGCGCAGCAGGTAATCCTGGAGGGCGGCGCGCTTTTCATACGTATCATAGAGTGATGCCGGGAAAGCGGCAGTTCTTCCATTCACATGAACGCTGACGCGCGATGGAGCGGCGAACGGATCGCCCTGCACGTGGTCGATGGAGAGTGTGTAGCGCGGAAACTGATAGGCACCGCGGGTAGATTTATAGGCGGGATAGCTTTTGTGATTGATACTGAATAAAAGCTGTTTCAGGTCATTTGCAGATTGCATGAAAAAAACTCCTTTCAAAATAAAAAGGTGAGGCTGCCGTACAGAGCGTGTCTGAGAAAGGCTTTTCGCAAGCTGCGAGTTCCGGTTTGCGGAAATGATTTTTCAGACACGCGCTGGACGACAGCCTCATCCAAAAAGCTTTAACGTCTGGAAACACTCTGGCGCTTCACCAGCTTGGTTGCCATGCACATTTTCAGACATTCGCGTTTCGGATCGGCCACGCGGTCAAGCAGGCGCTGGACGGCAGTGGCGCCAAGCTCGCGTTTTCTGACCTTCATGGTGGAAAGCGGCGGAACCATCATATCGCACATCGGAACGTCATCAAAGCCGATGATGGAGACATCCTCCGGGATGCGGTAGCCGTTTTCACGCAGTGCACGCATGGCGGCCGCCGCGATGATGTCATTATCGGCAAAGTAGGCATCCGCGATCGGAGCTTTCGATTCGAGAAGGCGCAGCATGTCGCGGTAGCCTTCGTCCGAGGTCGGGGAAACCAGGTGAACATATGGATGCGAGGTGCTGATGCCGTTTGCACGGAGCGCTTTGTAGTAGCCGTCGGCGCGTTCGGAGAAGTTGCTGATGTCGAGGCTCGAGTGAAAGTAGCCCACGTTTTTGTGTCCGCACTGAATCAGATAATTCGTGGCGTTGAACGCCCCCTGAATGTTGTTGATCAGAACGCAGTCGTAATCGAGCTCATCGTAATAGCAGTCCACGACAACGATCGGAACAGAAAAATCGCGGAACTTGCGGAAATCGGACGGAGCCATTTCGGTTGCAAGAAGAAGAATGCCCTCACAGTCCACAGCGCGGAGTGCATCGAGCTGGCTGTCAATATCCATGGTCTCATAAAAATAGGAGATATGAAGCGCACAGCCCTGGCGGGTGCATTCGGTGGAGATTCCTTCGGTCAGCTGGGAGAAAAACGGCGTGTCGGCAGCGACCTTTCCGTGCTTTTTATAATTGACCAGCTGAATAATGCGGGAGGAAGCGCCGGAGGCTTCAGTTTTTTTCGGCGCATAGCCATACTCGGCTGCGGTTTTTAAAACCAGCTCTCTTGTGGCATCGCTGATGCCGGGTTTGTTATTGAAAACCATAGAAACCGTGGCAGGCGATACGTTGATCAGCTTTGCCAGTTCTTTCGCAGAAATATTCATAAGAGTTCAGCTCCTGTTCGATAAAATCAGCCCGCATGGTGCTTTCGTTTGTTTTGTGCATGCGGGATGTTGAAATTTATTTCAGTATTTATCTGAAAAATATTAAACTTATGCATTGATTTTAATATGAATTAAAAAAGAAGTCAACTTCTGAACTGTAAAAAAATGAAATATGAAGAAATGCATAAAAACAGCCATTCTTTTTTGTATAAATTACTAAAAAAGATTTAATAAAGCTGAATAGATGTTGACAAGTTCAAAAGAATTTAGTAATATAAGAGCCATAAAGAACAGGGAAATTCAAGACATAATTTAGCAGAGTTTAAAGAAAATTAAGTGGAGGAAATGAATATGAAATCAATTAAGATCGGATTTGCACCTACGAGAAGAAGCATTTTCAGTGCCCCGGATGCCGTAAAATACGCCAACCTGACGAGAGAGCGTTTAAAAGAGCTCGGCGTTGAATTTGTCGATATCACAGACATCAATGAGGAGGGTCTGTTTTACGATGAGGCGGACCGTGAGAAAATCCAGGAGAAATTCCGCCGTGAAAACGTAAAGGGAATTTTCTTCCCGCACGGAAACTTCGGAACGGAATATGTCTGTGCAAGACTGGCAAAGGAAATGGGGCTTCCGGTACTCCTCTGGGGACCGCGCGATGAGAGACCGGATGAGAACGGTGTGCGTCTCCGCGATAGCCAGTGCGGCCTGTTTGCAACTGGAAAAGTGCTGCGCCGTTTTGGTGTTCCGTTCACCTACATGACGAACTGCCGTCTGACCGATCCGGAATTTGAGCGCGGCATCAAGGATTTCCTTGCTGTATGTAATGTGGTAGATACCTTCCGCCACACCAGAATCCTTCAGATCGGACCGCGTCCGTTCGATTTCTGGTCCACCATGTGCAACGAGGGCGAGCTGCTGGAAAAATTCAACATCCAGCTTTCTCCGATTCCGCTGCCGGAACTGACCGAAGAGATGAAAAAAGCAAAAGCAGAAGGAACCGAGGTAGCAAACGTCGTTTCTTACTGCAATACCAATATGTGCGTAAAGATCAAACCGGAAGAGCTGGAAAATGTTGCGGCCCTGAAAGTTGCCATGAAGAATCTGGCTGCAAAATATTCCTGCAATGCGATTGCCATCCAGTGCTGGAATGCCCTGCAGGGTGAGATCGGCATTATGCCGTGCGCAGCAAACTCCCTTTTGAACGAAGAGGGAATCCCGGTTGTCTGTGAGACGGATATCCATGGAGCCATCACGGCGCTGATGGTAGAGGCTGCCGGCCTGAACGATAAGAGAAGCTTCTTTGCAGACTGGACGGTACGCCACCCGGACAACGAGAACGGCGAGCTGCTGCAGCACTGCGGACCGTGGCCAATCTCGGTAGCACAGGAAAAACCGACCATCGGTTATCCTCTGGCATTCAGTCATCCGGGAGCTGTAGAGGCACAGGCAAAATTAGGCGAAATGACACTGGCGCGTTTCGACGGAGACAACGGAGAGTACTCCCTGCTGCTTGGAAATGCAAAAGGTGTCGAGGGACCTTACACGAAGGGAACCTACGTATGGGTTGAGGTACAGAACCTGAAACGCCTCGAGGCAAAAATCGTGGAAGGACCGTACATCCACCACTGTGTCGGTATCCACGAGAACGTTGTGCCGGTTCTGTATGAAGCATGCAAATACATCGGCATTGCCCCGGATTTATATGATCCGATCGAGGAAGATGTCAAAGCATATTTAAGAGGAGAATGAAAATCATGAGTGAATACAAGGAATTGAGTTGTCTGGCGTATGATCTGCGGAAGAAAGTAGTGGAAATGGTAGTTTCCGGCAAGGGCGGCCACATCGGCGGTGACATGAGTGTCATTGATGTGCTTGTAGCGCTGTATTTTAAAGAGATGAACATCAGCCCTAAGAACATGGACGACCCGGACCGCGACCGTTTTGTAATGAGTAAAGGTCATTCCGTTGAGGCATATTATGCAGTACTTGCAGCAAAGGGATTCTTCCCGATGGAAGAGGTCATCGAAAAATTCTCCAAATTCGGCAGCCCGTACATCGGCCATCCGAACAATAAACTGCCGGGCATCGAGATGAATTCCGGTTCTCTCGGCCACGGACTTCCGGTCTGCGTGGGAATGGCGCTGGCAGGAAAAATGGATAAAAAAGATTACCGTGTCTACACCGTTATGGGTGACGGCGAGCTGGCAGAAGGCTCTGTCTGGGAGGGCGCAATGTCCGCAGGAAACTACAAGCTGGACAACCTCTGTGCGATCGTAGACCGCAACCGTCTGCAGATCTCCGGAAATACCGAGGATGTCATGAAACAGGACAGCCAGGAGGAGAGATGGGCAGCGTTCGGATGGAATGTTCTTTCCGTACCGGGCAACGATATGGACGCGCTCGTTCATGCGTTTGAGCTGGCGAAACACTGCAAGGGAAAACCGACGGTTATTATTGCAAACACAACGAAGGGCTGTGGTTCTTCCGTGATGGAAAATAAGGCGGAGTGGCATCATAAAGTGCCGACACCGGAGGAAGTAGAACAGATTATGAAGGATCTGGATGAGAGAAAGGAGGCACTGTCATGAATAAGATTCCAAACAGACAGGCCATTTGCGAGGTTTTAATGAAACATGCCGAAACGGATAAAGATATCGTGGTGCTCTGCAGCGATTCCAGGGGAAGTGCTTCCCTGACACCGTTTGCAAATGCGTATCCGGAGCAGTTTGTGGAGATGGGTATTGCGGAGCAGGATCTGGTCAGCGTTTCTGCCGGTCTTGCAAAATGCGGCAAGAAAGCATTTGCGGCATCTCCGGCGTGCTTCCTCTCCACCAGAAGCTATGAGCAGGCGAAAATTGACTGTGCATACTCCAACACCAATGTAAAGCTGATCGGTATCAGCGGCGGTGTGAGCTACGGTGCGCTTGGCATGAGCCATCATTCTGCACAGGATATCGCAGCAATGGCAGCCATTCCGAATATGCGTGTGTATCTGCCAAGCGACCGTTTCCAGACAGCAAAACTGGTTGAGGCGCTCCTTACCGATGAAAAACCGGCTTATATCCGAGTGGGAAGAAATGCCGTTGCGGATATTTACAGCGAAGAAAATACCCCGTTTGAGATGGATAAGGCAACGGCTCTCTCGGAAGGCACCGATGTTTTACTGGTAGCCTGCGGTGAGATGGTCCGCCCGGCGCTCGATGCAGCTGCTATGCTGAAAGAAGAGGGAATCAGCGTAGGACTGCTCGATATGTACTGTGTGAAGCCGTTGGACAAAGAGGGTCTGGTAGAGGCTGCAAAGAAGGCAAAAGTTGTCATTTCGATCGAAGAGCACGCTCCATTCGGCGGTCTTGGATCGATGGTGAGCCAGGTGGTCGGTGCGGAGTGCCCGCGCAAAGTCGTTCCTATGTCTCTGCCGGATGCGCCGGTGATCACGGGAACTTCCAAAGAAGTATTTGACTATTATGGACTGAATGCCGAGGGCATTGCAAAAAAAGCGAAAGAATTACTGGCTTAACCAGAAATGGAATCAGCGGTGAATGTGATAGCCCGCAGGGAACTGTAAACTGCCGCAGGTCTGCGTATGCCATGTTCCTGCGTGCCCGGGCGGAAGAAAATCCGGGAACGCAGGAACTTTTTCTATATAATCAGGAATAAATCGTTCTGCGGAAGATGTTGGAATGTGTGGTAATCGCCAAAGATCTTGCCTATAGGGGCAGGGTGAATGCTGCGACAATAGAAAATGACGCATGGTGTGTTGAAAAACAGGGTGTATTCAGCGTTATTCGAGATGGGAATCTGGATATTTATAAAATTTTAGGAATGGAGCTGAAAAAATGGAGAAAAGGTATATCATCGGAATTGACCAGAGCACGCAGGGAACGAAAGCGCTGCTCTTTGACGGGGTGGGACATTTACTCCGCCGTACCGACCTGCCGCACCGGCAGATTGTCAATGAAAAGGGATGGGTGTCCCATGATCTGAATGAGATTTACCGGAATACCGTACAGACGGTAAAAATGCTGGTGGCAGAGTCCGGTGTTGCACCGGAAACAATCGCCGGAATCGGCATCAGCAATCAGCGTGAGACGACGGCGATCTGGGACAAGGCGACCGGGAAACCGCTGGAAGAGGCCATTGTATGGCAATGCGGACGCGCAAGCGGGATTGCGCAGGAGATTGCGGAGCAGGGGCACGCAGAGGAGATCCGCGAGGCGACGGGTCTGCAGCTTTCGGCTTATTTTCCTGCTGCAAAGATGGCGTGGCTGCTTCGAAACGGCGGAGAAGAAAGACAGAAACGTGCTGCAGACGGGGAGCTCTGCCTTGGCACCATCGACAGCTGGCTGGTTTACAAGCTGACGGGGGATCATGCATTTAAGACGGATTTTTCAAATGCGTCGAGAACGCAGTTGTTTAATCTGAAAACACTGGCGTGGGATGAGAAGATCTGCGAGATGTTCGGGATTCCGGCTTGTGCGCTGGCCAGGGTGTGTGATTCCGATGCGGTGTATGGAACCACGACGATGGAAGGATTGTTTTCCGAGCCGGTTCCGATCTGTGGTGTATTAGGCGACTCTCATGCGGCTCTGTTCGGACAGGGCTGTTTAAAACCGGGCATGATCAAGGCGACGTACGGAACGGGTTCTTCGCTGATGATGAACATTGGAGACAAGCCGATTCAGAGCAGCCACGGCGTTGTGACTTCGCTTGCGTGGGGAAGAGGCGGCAAGGTGGACTATGTGCTGGAAGGCAACCTGAACTACACCGGAGCTGTGATTACCTGGCTGAAGGATGACCTGAAGCTGATTTCTTCGGCAAAAGAGACGGAAGGACTGGCAGGGGAGGCAAATCCGGCAGACCGCACGTATCTGGTTCCGGCATTTACCGGGCTTGGCGCGCCGTACTGGGATGAGAAAGCAACGGCATCGATCAGCGGAATTACCCGCACCACAGGAAAAGCTGAGGTGGTAAAAGCGGCACTCGATTGCATTGCCTACCAGATCACCGACCTTGTCCGTGCGATGGAGCAGGATACCGGCATGCGGATCGAGGAACTCCGTGTAGACGGCGGCCCGACACGAAACGGATATCTGATGCAGTTCCAGAGTGATATTACGAATAAACGCGTAAATATTCCGGACGCGGAGGAGCTTTCCGGGATTGGAGCGGCTTATATGGCGGGTATTTCGGCAGGTGTGTATGATCTGGAGAAGCTCGCGGGAAATATGAAACGAAGTGTGTATGAACCGAAGATGGACGATGAAATCCGGGAGAAAAAATATGCCGGATGGAAAGCGGCGGTCGACGGGGTATTAAGTAAATAGGGGACGGACGGTGTAAAAGGCCTCCCGCCCCACAGAGCACAAGTCCCCGGACAGGCACTGTTTCGGAGGGCAAGAGGCTCTGTGCGGCGGGAGATTTTTTGCGCCTGACGGTGGGATGACGAAGGGGGGACGCGGGCATTACTGTGCACTCGGCAAATACGCGTTTGCGATAAGAAAACGAAGACGCATACGTGCGTGATTGAGAAATTTGAAAAATAAAATAATCTACAAACAAAAAGGAACGATTTGGATAGAACGTTCCTTTTTTGCATATAGAGAATAAATTGTACAGAAATAAAAGGCGCTGTATAAACAGCGCGTAATGCTGATAGAATGCGAGAAAACAGCAAGAAAAAGAGGATTAAACTTGTAGTTCAATGAAGAAAAAAATAGATGTGGTATAGTATCAAGAAAAAGGGATTTCGCATGAAGGAAATTTCAATAGAAGATGTATTAGAGCGTGTCTGAAAAATCATTTCCACAAACTGGGACTCGCAGCTTGCGAAAAGCCTTTTTCAGACACGCTCTAGAGTGTACATTATGCAAAAAAGGAGGGACAAGAGTTTGTCCGGTAAAAAACAGGAAGTATGGTAAGATAAGCTGGTAATGGAGAACGTATGCAGATTCGTATGGATGAAAAAGGGAGGATTCTGTTTATGGCTACTTACGTTATTTCTGATATTCACGGTGAGTATGAGAAATTTATGGAGCTGCTGGAAGAAATTGAGTTGAAAGATACAGATACGCTCTATGTTCTGGGTGATGTTTTAGACCGGGGTGAGCATCCGATTAAGGTGGTATTGAAACTGATGGAAATGCCGAATGCGTTCTGTATCGTGGGGAACCATGAGGTGATGGCGCTGGAATGTCTGCGGTTTCTCTGTCAGGAAATCACAGATCTTGCCATCGAGGAAGTGGATGCTGAACTGTTGGACAATCTGGTTCGCTGGAAGTATAACGGCGGTGATGCTACGATCCGGGAATTTCGGGCGCTGGATCCCGAGATGCGGGAGGAAGTACTGAATTTTCTGGAGGATTTCAGTCTGTATGAGGAGCTTACAGTGGGAGAAAAACAGTATCTGCTGGTGCATGGAGGGCTGGGGGGATTCACACCGGAAAAGAGGATCGAGGAATATTCCCTGCACGATCTTGTATGGGCCAGACCAGATTATCAGAAGGAATACTTTGCGGATACAAATCTGGTAACAGGACATACACCGACGCAGACGATTCCAGAAAATGATAATCCCGGGTATATTTATAAAAAATATCACCACATTGCGATCGACTGCGGCGCATGCTTCCCGGGAGGGCGGCTGGCGGCAATCTGTCTGGAAACGGGGGAAGAGTTTTACAGTTCGGACAACAATGGGTGAACGATTTTAGACGTTCCATGATGCCAGTATCAGAAGACCGGGATTCGGAACCAGCAGAACAAGCGGGAAGATTTTTGAAACAGGACATGCCAAAACACAAGCAGGAAAGCCGTTTTGGGAAAAATGAGCGGATAACAAAAGCTTTGAAGATTGCAGGAGCTGACACGAAAGCTGCGAAAGAAAAGGAGATTTTGGATGCACTATATTATTACCGATATACATAACGACAGCTGGCGGTTCATGAAATTGCTGGAAAAAATTGATCTCAAAGAGGACGACCACCTGTATCTGCTTGGTGATTTGTTTGACCGCTGCATGGATCATCCAGACCCGGCGGGCGTGTATTTTCAGGTATTGAAGCTGGGGAAAAAATGTACTGTGATCCGCGGCAACCACGATCATTGGCTTGCCAATTACATTTTCCACTATTACGGGATGGATGAGAGAGACCGCGCCCTCCTGCAGCCGTATCCGTACAATTCCTTCCATCTTTTACAGGAACGCCTGACGGAAGTTGATTTAAAGCAGCTCGCAGAGCGCATCCTTTCCTGGCCGGTACAGGTGGAAATCGAGGTAGATGGTCAGCCGTATCTGCTTGCCCATGCCTGTACGGCAGAACCGGGGAAATGGAAACTGGACAACTATTATCTGATGGGGGATTTGTGGTACAAGGTTTTTCTTCATGAGGGAGTGCATGGATATATTTCCGTCTGCGGCCATCAGAACATGGGAAATGGATCCATCTGGAAGAATAAAAAAGAAAACGTCTATCTGTGTGACTGCGGCTGCGGCTTTGAGAATGGAAGACTGGGATGCCTTTGCCTGGAAACGAAGGAAACTTTCTACGTATAAACAAACAGAGGAAAAGCAATGAAGCGATATATGATGTCGGATATTCACGGATTTCTGGAGGCATTCGAGGCAGCTCTGAAAAAAACAGATCTTTCGGGGAAAAACCAGCTGATTCTGTTGGGCGATTACATAGATTATGGGCCAGATGGCCGGGCGGTGCTGGAAAAAGTCAGGGCATTGCAGGAAAAATATGGTTCGGAAAAAGTCATTGCCCTGATGGGAAACCATGAAAAAGCACTGCTGGACTGGCTGGAAGAATATGCGGATGTCAACCGGCATATCGGCAGTGTGGAGCAATATCGCAGCCGGGAATGGCTGGCATCGGATGCAGATGGAGACTATGAAACGCTGCACAGCTTTCTGAAAGAAAAACATTTTCAAGAGTTTCTGGAAAAAGAAGCACACCTCTCAGAGGATTCCAGAAATGCAGAAGCAGTACGGCTGATGTTCGAAGATGCGGGGGATCTGATCACCTGGATGCGCCATTTTCCTTACTTTTATGAAACAGAACGCCAGATTCTGGTGCACGCCGGAATTGCCGAATGGGGCGGTAAAGACTGGCTGTGCGTGACCAGCAGGGAGCTGATGGTGGGGAAAAGAACGGTAAGCCGCGGAGCATTCCATAAGGATGTGATTGCAGGCCACATTTCCACGGCAAAAATCAGCGGAAACAGGACATATGACGGTATCTGGCACGACGGTCAGAGCCACTATTATCTCGATGGAACCACCTGGCGGAGCGGAAAAATTCCGGTGCTGGAATATGACAGTGAAACTGAAAAATACAGAGAAATATGGTGAGACACGTTGTAATGCAGTACAGTAAGATCACGGCAGGGCAGAAAAAGTGATTTAGTCAAATTAAGCAAGTGGTAAAGTGGATTGCGGATATCCGCTTTGAAAAGATACAGGATCGAAACAGAAGGGAGTACATCAGATGCATTTACCAATCAGTGTGACACAGGATGAATTATTAGAAGTTTTGCTTCAGGTTGCGCCGGTACGGCCGGTCTTTATCTGGGGTGCACCCGGCATCGGAAAATCCGCGTTAGTGGAAAAATTCGCAGACGAAGTCGGCCTGCCGTGCGTGTCGCTCCTCGGAAGCCAGCTCGCGCCGGAGGACATTATCGGCATTCCGCAGATCCGGGGCGAGACATCGGAATTCCTTCCGCCGAAAATGATCGCCAGAAAAGAGCCATATGTCCTGTTCCTGGACGAACTCAACGCCTGTACGCAGGAAGTGCAGAAAGCCTTCTATTCTCTGATCCATGAGCGGCGGATCGGAGAATACCATCTTCCGGAGGGAAGCATTGTGATCGGAGCAGGAAACCGTGCCGAGGACAGCGCGATCGTAAAAACGATGTCGTCCGCCCTTTTAAACCGTATGTTCCATGTGCAGCTGAAAGCGGATGTAGGACAGTGGATCAAGTGGGCGCAGGCAGAAGGACTCCATCCGTGGGTCATTGACTATATCATCCAGCGGCCGGATCACCTCTTTTCCGAACCGCCGAAAACCGAAGAACCGTTTTCCACCCCGCGTTCCTGGCACATGCTGAGCGATGCGTTGAAGGAATACCGGGCCGGGGAGCAGGATATTTCGCAGGAAACATTAAAAATGATGGCGTACGCCTGCCTCTTGGAACAGCATGCGGGGATGTTTCTTGCTTACACAAAAACACTGCGCAACACACATCTCCTGGATGACATTATCGCGCAGAAAGCAAAATGGCCGGACAAGCCGGAAAACCGGGATGTGCTGTATTTTCTCGCACAGTCCTTCCGCGCCAGACTGCTTGCAGAACTGCCGAAAAGCAAACAGGGAATTTCCGGCGGCATGCTTTCCTTTGCGTACCGCGCCAAGGGCATGATCAAAGAACTCGCAGTCATCAATTTCGAAATCGCCCAGATGACCGTCGCAGCTGATGGAGCGGAGGCACTGCCGGACTGGTTTATGATGGAAATCATCCGTGATCTGCCGCGGCTCGTCGGATGAAAAAAGGAAGGAGAAAAGGATGCCATACGTTCGAAGCAGGTATTACCGCGAAGAAGAAAAGCCGGCCGGGTACCGCAGAGTGGAGGCCGGCTTTGGTTTGCTGGAAAAAAATACACTGTTCCATCAACTGGATGGGTACATCACTGCAAAGCCCTCCCATCTGAATGCAAAAGGAAGTCTGGCCTGTGTTACGAAAGATGGAAATATCTACGTCAACATGCGGGCGAACCTGTCGCCGGAACAATGGTGCTATGTGATGGCACACAACCTTCTGCACCTGGCGTTCGGCCACTTTGACAAAGCGAGCATCCCTTCCGACTGCGAATTTGTCCCGGCACTCTGGAACAAAGCCTGTGATATCTACATTACCAGATTCCTTTATGACATCCGCCTCGGCGAGCCGATCTGCGCAGATCCGGCGGAAGCATATCCGATCAAACTGAACAGCGAGCAGAAAATTTATGAATATCTGTTGAAGCACCAGGATAATGGTGCGCAGATCTGCGGGACAAACTCTGAAAAATTAAAGGATATGATCGGGGTAGAACGGCCGATCGTTTATAAAAAGGGAGAAAGAAATGCATATGCTGAAAAATTTTCCTATGCAGTCACTCATTCCATCAAATCTGCACTCTGCGATGCGGGAGGATACGATCTTAAAACGAAAAAGAATACCGTCATTTCCAGAGCAGCAGAATGGTTCCTGTCCCATTATCCGCTGCTCGGAGGTCTTGCGGCTGCATTTAAAATTGTGGAGGACATTGAAATGTGCCATCGGTATGAAATCCATATTGCAGCGGTTGACGCAGAGCAGGGAATCATTTATGCCAATCCGTCGTGCGGATTTTCGGAGGAAGAGTGGATTTTTGTTCTCGCGCATGAATATCTCCATGCCGGACTGCAGCACCAGAAACGGTGCAATGGGCGTGACTTCTTTTTGTGGAACATCGCCTGCGACTACGTCATCAACGACTGGCTGCACGAAATGGAGATCGGCAGAATGCCGCCGGATGGGCTGTTGTATGATGAAACACTTCACAACAAATCGGCAGAAAGTATCTATGATCTGATCGTGAAAGAGATCCGAAAGTACAAAAAACTAAACACCTTCCGGGGCTTTGGCAGAGGTGATATGTTTAACGGAAACAGACCGCATTTTACTGGAAGAGAAAACGGGGTCAGCCTGGATGAACTGTTGAAAAACGCACTGCGGGAGGGATTGGATTACCATCAGGAGCACAATCGTGGTTTCCTGCCGGCCGGGCTGGTGCAGGAAATCAGGGCGCTTGCGATGCCGGTCATTCCCTGGGATGCCGCGCTGGCGAAGTGGTTTGATGTACAGTTTCCACCGCTGGAAAAACACCGCACCTATGCGCGGCCGAGCAGACGGCAGGGTGCCACGCCGGATATTCCAAGGCCAGGATATGCGTATTACGAGCAGGATCTGGAGAGCCGGACCTTCGGTGTGGTCGTGGACACGTCCGGTTCCATGAGTGCAAAACAGATCGGTATGGCACTCGGCTCCATCGCCAGCTATGCCGCAGCGAAAGATGTTCCGTTCGTGAGAATCATTTTCTGTGATGCCAAAGCGACGGATGCGGGATATCTGGCACCGGAAGATATTGCCGGCCGGGTAAAAGTCACGGGACGAGGAGGAACCATACTGCAGCCGGGCGTGGATTGTCTGGAACAGGCGAACGATTTTCCAAAGGACGGGCCGATTCTGATTATTACGGACGGGGAGATTGAGAATGACCTGAAGGTAAGACGAGAGCATGCATTTCTGCTTCCGAGAGGAAACCGGCTGCCGTTCCGGGCACGGGGAGAAGTGTTTTATTTTCGGGAATAGTGCGGCGTAGTCTGTGCCTCTGCAAGAAACGATAGCAGCGGACAGAATTTGCGGATGATGTTTTGCGATACTTTAGAGAACAGAAACAGAGAACACGAGAGGAGATGCTGAGAATGAGCATTGTCATTACAGGCGATACCCATGGCACCTTTGATATTGGAAAAGTTGTACGCTATTTTAACGAGCACAAAGACGAGTACACCCGGGATGACTATCTGATCATCTGCGGAGATGTCGGCATCTGCGGCTTTTCTGCAGCATACGAGGCGAATACGAGAGCCGTTTTCCGAAGTCTGCCGGTGACGACACTGTTTATCGACGGAAATCATGAGAACTTCGAACAGCTGAACTCCTACGCCGTGGAGCAGTGGAACGGCGGAAAGGTGCATATCATTGAGGACAACATGATCCATCTGATGCGCGGCCAGATCTTTACGATTGCCGGGCTGAAATTCTTTACCTTCGGAGGTGCTTACAGCATCGACAAAATGTCCCGCGCGGAGGGAATTTCGTGGTTCCCGGAAGAAATTCCGTCACGGGAAGAGTACGAAGAAGGATGGAAAAATCTGGAAAAAGAAGATTTCCGGGTGGACTACATACTGACCCACACCGCCCCAAGAGATGTGGCCGCGGCAATGGGGTATGGAGAGCTGTCTGACGATGAGGTGGAACTCCGCCAGTACCTGCAGCGCGTGGCGGATAAGACAGAGTTTCAGAAATGGTATTTCGGACACTTTCATGAAGATGCGGAAGTGGAAGAGGTGTTTGTGTGTCTGTATGATGAGGTTGTGGAGTTGTAATAAGACAGGATGTCAAAGTAGTCAGGATGGGAATGAGATGGCGCAAAGAATAAATACAATCATAGAATTTGAACAAAAGAGCATCGGAAAATCTGGTGCTCTTTTTGATGTAAAAAATTGGACAAAATCTTGGCCGGAAAAAAATAAGAAGCGTGATAAGATAAAATAGAAGCAGAGAGCAGCCAGAAAATGCACGTCGAACCATAAAAAATCTGCTTTGAAAAGAGAAAAGTCAGTTGTTTTCTTCTGATGGGACATCCATATGATCCAATGCATACTCACACGCCTGAATCACAAAACTGGAAAACGTAATGTCCTGGTCAGAATCGGAAATTGCCTGCTCGATCTGATCGATCAGGTGAAGGGGAAAACGGATGGTCTTATTTTCCGTTTCCTTGCGATTGCCTTTTAATTGAAATGCCATATCAAACTCCATTCCGCTGCCTGAAAATACAGGCCGGAACACCATTTCCGGTTATGAGATGTGAACTACAGGCAGCATAAAACATAACAAAGGTGTGTTTCAAAAGGGTTCGACAATAAAAATAAGATTTTTCGGATCTGGGAAATCGGAGAAATCTGGAAAAAGCTGTTTGGGAGACAGCTTATTTTGGTGTACCTTTTTCTGGCTGTTTTCTGATATTCAAGATAACTGGAAAGTCCAGCCTGTTTCATTGTATTGCATAAACTAATTGAAATAAGCATTGCAAAACGCATGACAAAATGTATTGCAAACAACAAGAGAATGTATTACACTAGAAGAAAAAACTGTAAAATACAAAGCAAATGAAATGGGAGGAGGGACAAACTTCTAAAAGGTCGCAAAAATGAGAAAGGTTAAGAAAATGAAAAAAGACAGAATAAAATTCATGTTGGATATTCAGAAATGGAAACAAATGTCAATGGAAGATCTGGCGAATCATATTCCAGTTGTAATTATGGCAACTGCAATGATTGCTGGTGTGATCGCTTATATTATGTATATTGTAAACGGTGGATATCTGGCGCAGATTGCTGCTATAAAGGAATATGGTTTTATAAGTACGGATACATTTACAGCAGGAACAACAGGTCTTGTTTTTGGAGGGATTGCAGGAAATATTATTTTATTACTGTTGATTGCAGAACTTGTAGTTCTGTCACTTAATTATTGCGGAATTTGTAAAGGTGGGAAAAAAACAGCGCTTATCGCATCGGGTATACTGATTTTGGTGCAGATTGCGGCAGCGTTTGTTCTTTTATGGATTCGCATAGGAAGAGTCACGGTGGAGCCGAATGCAGTTCGTGCGCTGATTGTCAATTTCCCGGAAGTTATTATGTATGTAAAGCCCGTTGGAATTACTTATACGATTCTTACAGTGGGAGCACTGATTGTCTTTTTTGGACTGCTTTTGGCGGAAGCAGGAAGCTGTGGAATGGTTACTTTTACAGCAGAAGCAATGATATTTGCCAAGGTTGTGGTTCCGATTGTTGTCTGGATTCTGGAAAATATTCTCGCGTTAGGTGCTGCTGTAATTGGCTGTATTTTTATATTTGTGGTTATCCTTGGAATTGGAAAACTGTTATTAGATGGTCTGGCAAGTGCCGGAAGCGGCGGTGAGGGCTCTGGGCAGTCCGCATCATCCTTTGAGGCAGGAGGATCTTCTGGATATTCCGAAAGCAGATCAGAAAAAAGATCGGAGCCAAAGCGGGATAACAGAACGCCGCGGGAAAAGGATAAAAATCCGAATCACCATTATATTGCCAATTATCAGGAAACGGGCGGTATCAAATTATATAAGGTTCACAATTCGATGGGAAATTATGTAGAATTGGACAATAGTGTCGTTTCAAGAAAAGTATGCAGTCTGGCAGACGCTGAAAAGGGAAAGCACAGATTTTACAGAGAAAATTCGGGACAAGAAATCAGACTTGATGATATCCCATGGAAAAAAATGAAATGAAGGGAATAAAAAGTGAAAAGAATAAGAATTCCGACAATGTTAATCGGTATCATGTTTCTGATACTTGCATGTGGGAAAAATGTTGATCCAGGAATGAAAATGAATACGATTACAGAAATAGAATCGGAAGCAGCGATAACGCAGGAAAACGAACCAGAATCTGAAGTGAGGCAAAAGACAACACCAGATGTTTCCCCCACGATAATGAAAGAAGAGAATGAAACGGTAACAGAGAGTGAGTTCGAGGAGCAAGAGCCGACAACGACACCAGAACCAACAGCGATGCCAGAGCCGGTAACTATGTATATTACCAGACTGGCAGAATTTAGAAGCGAACCAAATACAGAAGCCGGGATAATAAAGCTCTTAGACGCTCACGAAGAAGTTGAGATGGTAGAAAGCAGGGGCGAATGGTCAAAAATTTCATATTGTGGTCAACTTGGTTATATTTTAAGTGAATTTCTTACCGCAGAAAACAGAACAGAAACAAATCGTTTGATTGTAATTGATGCTGGTCATCAGGCGCAGGGAAACAGTGAACAGGAACCGGTTGGACCAGGAGCGTCGGAGACAAAAGCAAAAGTGGCATCAGGAACTATGGGAACGGCCAGCGGAGTTCCAGAATATGAATTAACGCTCAGCGTATCATTAAGGCTGGAAGAAGAATTAAAAGCCCGTGGATATCAGGTAATTATGACACGCACGACAAACGATGTTGATATCAGTAATAGTGAAAGGGCTCAGATTGCAAATAAGGCAAATGCGGATGCTTTTATAAGAATACATGCAAATGGATCTACGGATGCTTCAGTGAATGGAGCTATGACAATGTGCCAGACAAGTTCTAATCCATATAATGGAGAATTGGCAGATGTGAGTAAAAGGTTATCGGAAATAATTTTGGACTCGTTATGTGATGCAACAGGATGTCAAAAGCAGCATGTATGGGAAACGGATACAATGAGCGGGATTAACTGGTGTACAGTTCCAGTCACCATAGTAGAAATGGGTTATATGACAAATCCAACGGAAGATTTGGCTATGGAAACGGAAGAATACCAGTTAAAAATTGTACAGGGTATCGCAAATGGAATAGATCAATTTTTTCAAGAATAAAATGAGGAGTGGCGAAAATGCGTTGTTCAAAGTGTGGAAGAGAAATGCCGGATGATAGTTTATTTTGTCCGGAATGTGGGGCAGAACAGATAGTTGGGAAAAAAGTTGAGGAGAAGGAAGAAAAACACTGTGCTAATTGCGGATGCAGAATTCCAGAGGGCAGTTTATTTTGTCCAGAATGTGGAAGCGGCGTTGAAAAAGACAAAGCTCATGTAAAAATACAACCAGCAAGAAAATTAGTTTATCAAGAAACAAAAAAGATTCAAAGAACACCAGAAGAGGAAGAAAAACAAAAGAAAAGAAATAAAATAATTGTTTTATCAGCAGGCACGGTGTTGGGAATTTGTGCTATTATTGCAATTTTAGCATCAATGATGAAACCGTCTATTGATTTGAATAAGTATACAACAGTTTCTATTGATGGATATAATACGGTGGGTCAGGCAGGGGTAACCTTTGATTATGCAAAATTCGAAAAAGATTACGGAAAGAATTTAGAAAAAATTGTTCGAAAAAAACACATTGAATGTTTTAAGGATTCAGTAACAGAACAGTTTTTGGCTGATTGTGTTGATGGTGCGTTAGACAAAGAGACAGAGCTTAGCAATGGAGATGTTGTTACATACAAATGGAACTGCAATGATGAAGTAGCCCGTTCCGTTTATGGATATAAACTGAAATATGAGGACATAGAGGTTAAAGCGGAAAAACTGGAAGAAGCGAAAACGTTTGATCCGTTTGAGGGAATCCAGGTGACATTTGATGGAGTTGCTCCTAATGGTTATGCATATGTTGAAGGAAATCCATCGGCAAGTGCGGCGCAGCAGTTTGGTTATGAGCTTGATAAGAGTGAGGGTCTGTCAAATGGAGACACTGTAACAGTAACGGCATGTATGTATGATGAGGATGATCCAACGGATTATTGTCTTAGAGCTTATGGAATGGTACCGGAATCTTTAACAAAGACCTATACCGTCAATGGAATTAACAGTTACATAAAAGAAATTTCAGAGATATCAGACGAAAGTTTAAAAGAGATGCAGTCGCAGGCGGAAGAGGTTTATCAAGATGATGTAGTTCAGAACTGGGGAGAAAGCGAAAAATTAAAGAGCCTTACGTATATGGGAAACTATTTGCTGGTCAATAAGAAAAATGATGATTATTGGGGAAGTAATAATATTCTTTATCTTGTTTATCAAGTGCAGGTGGAGGATACCTATTCGAATAAGGGTAAGACGTATACGGAATTGAATACGATCTACTGGTATATTTGTTTTTATGATTTATTAGTAGATTCAGATGGCGTTACAACGGTTGACGTAACAAATTACGGAACACCATACAGCGGTGTAAGGATTGATGTAGATGAAGCTGACGGCTGGTGGGGAGGCACCATGTGGTATTATGACGGATATGAAACTCTGGACGAGTTATATCAAGAAGCAGTAACAGATAATCTGGATTCTTACAAACACGAAGATAACGTAAATGAAAAACTTGCGGCTGCGTCAGAAACCAAAAAAGCAGAACAGGAAAATAAAGAAGAAAGTAGCAATGAAAATGCTTCCGAAGCGGAGAATGGCATGATTTTTCCTGATAGTTCAACAGCTGAAATAAACTCCGAAGACCTCAAGAAACTGTCGGATGAGGAGCTGAGATATGCTGTGAATGAAATATATGCAAGACATGGGTATATCTTTAAAGACGATCAATTGCGGACTTATTATGAGCAGTATGATTGGTATAAAGAAACTGTAAAACCAGAAGATTTTTCAGATAGCGTTTTTAATGAGGTGGAAAAAAGGAATATTCAAACCCTTCAGCGGGAACGTGATGCAAGAAATAACTAAGGGATCACGGATGAACATTCGAGATAACATGACTGGAAAATGAAAAATAAGGAGAAGTAAGGGGAATGGAATTTGTACAAATCAAGTGTCCGGGATGTGGTGCAGATGTTTCAACGCGGGATGAAGTTTGTGAATACTGTGGAAAACCTGTTATCATCCGAAATTTTACCAGCATAGCATCCATGTCAATGCCAGAACTCAATAGGTATGTCGGTTCATATAAAAAAGAAATTGAAAACAATGGTGAAAATGATGCAGTAAATAAATCAATTGCTATGTGCTATCTTAAGCTAAAGCAGTATCAGATGGCGGGAAAATATTTTCAAAAGGCTATGGAAGATAACTTTAATGATTCAGAAAACTATTTCTATGCTGCGGTTTGTTTACTGGAAGGGAAAAAAGCATTTTTGACAACACGTACCGTGATTCAGCAGATGGAAACGTATCTTGGTGATGCGATATCCATTGAAAATAAGGGTGTGTATTACTATTTCTTAGCATATATCAAGTATGATTATTATAAGAGAAAGTGCTTTAGAACAACGCCGGATTATGTTGCGTGCATCAGGCAGGCAATACAGTGCGGGTTGAGCAGAATGGATGCAGAGCAGTTATTCGATATACTTGGTGTGACGATGCCGCAGGAGATATCGATTTGAGTATTAAACAGAGCTGTTTTTCAGAAAATGTAAAGGAGAACAAGAATGATGCCATTTAAGAAAAATCGCAATGAAGCGGCATACTTTGATGGAAAAAAGCATTTTATTGATGTTATTAAAAATACAGGAGACAGCAGTTTCCTGATATGGAGACAGCCGGAGGAGGATTTTAATACTCATTCAAAATTAATTGTCATGCCGGGTGAAACGGCAGTTTTTGTGGATGGTGGAAATGTTGTTCAGACTTTTGAAGAGGGAACTTACGAACTCAGCACGAATAATTATCCGTTTATCGGCAGATTAAAAAATTGCATAACAGGCGGAATCAGTACATTTAATTGCGTGATTTACTTTTTCAGAAAAGCAGACAGTGGGGAAATTAAATGGGGAACTTCCGATCCGATTCAGGTAAGAGATAAGGTTTATGGGATAAGAACATCTGTCCAGGCCAGAGGATCCTATAAGGTAAGAATTGAAAACCCGGTATTGTTTTTAGAAAAACTGGTTGGAAACAATATCAGATATCAGGAACAGTCAGATCTTATGGGATATTTTAAGAATGAAATGCTGACGAAAATAAAATCCTGTATCAATAAGTTTCTGCTGGAATATGAGCATGAACTTATAGGACTGGAAGCACATTTGAGTGAAATTTCAGGAGACATTGAAAAACAGATCAATGAAATGTTTGTACCATATGGTCTGTCGTGCGTGAATTTTTCTGTAATGGCGTTGGCAGTCGACACTGCAAAATATGATGATATTGATGAGGCGCAGATTGCCAATGTGAAGAAAGTGAAACAGGGCATCGGTCAAAATACGTATATGAATACGTTGGGCAATAACTGGGACAAGATGCAGAGCGCTTCTATTATGCGGAGTTTTGCACAAAATGAAGGAGGGGGCTCTATAACTTCAATGGGGGCTGGTCTTGGAGTAGCAATGGGAGTCAGCGGAACAGTAGGAAATATGGCCAGCCAGGTTTTTCAAAATGCACCCGGAGCACAGCAGACATCTCCCAAAGAGGATCCGATAGAAGTTTTGGGAAAGTTAAAACAGCTTCTGGATGCAGGACTGATCACAGAAGATGATTATAACGCAAAAAAAACAGAGGTATTAAGTAGAATGTAATCAGGAGGGGAATACATTATGGAAACAATGCCATATCTTTCAATCAGCAGTTCAGCCAATCTTGTGGTTTTAGAAGATGGAGCGGTAAGGAGTTATCCATTAAATGAAAACCAGATTTGGAAAATTGGAAGAAAAAATCCAGAGAGCGAGAATGATATTGAACTGGAATCAAAAATTGTAAGCAGAAAGCATGGGCAGATTCAAAGTGTTGATGGCGAATGGTATTACATTGATAATGGAAGCCTGAACGGAACATACTATAATGGCAGCAAAATAAAAGCAAATGATCATGGAGAGTTTGATGCAGTAAAGCTTTCAAATGGAGATATTCTACGAATCGATTCAGACAGCCTTGATTATCCAGAGGAAAGAGGTGTTTTTTTCTTATTCACGACAGAGGGAATCGGAAATCAGTGGAAGACAGTAACACTCAATAAAAAGGAAATCTCTTTTGGAAGAAATGAGGAGAATGATATTACAATTCCATTATCATATGTATCAGGAAAGCATATGGTAATTAGAAGACGTGATAATGAATATTTCGTTATGGACTGCGATTCAATGGCTGGCACCTGGCTTAATGGAGAGGAAATTCATGGTGAGGCAAAGTTAAAGGAAAAAGATATGATTGCAATCTGTGATTGTATCATGATTTTGTGTGGAAATAAGATTATTTATAATATACCGGTTTTAAAAAATAGAACAACAAAACAAAGTATAGAAGAGGTGGATTTAAGTGATCACCCTGTTATACTTTGCGCAGATATAAAGAGCCGTAAGGTAAAGAACAACAGGGGATTTGGAAAGAAAGAACTGATTAAAGATATAAAACTTGAAATTCAGGAAGGAACGCTTGTAGCAATTATAGGTGGTACGGGTGCCGGAAAATCAACAGTTATGAATTGTCTGAATGGAAGTGACACAGGAGGAATGGAAGGAAGTATTGAATATAAAGGAATAGATTTGATAAAGAAATTTTCGCAGATGAAATGGATTATTGGAAGTGTACCGCAAGAAAATATATTTAATGAAGAAATGACGGTAGAGGAGCAGCTTATCATGGAAGCAAGTAGATTGCTGCCGAAAGATTCTTCTAAGGCGGAAATCAAAGATAGCGTTAATAGGACACTGAAACAGCTTGGAATTGAGAGTGTCAGAAATAATCAGATTGCAAAGTGCAGCGGCGGAGAAAAAAGACGAGTAAGCATTGGAATGGAACTTGTAGCAGATAAACAGTTTCTTTGTCTAGATGAACCAGAGGCAAATCTTGATCCTGGAAATAAGAGAAATTTGTTTGAGACATTGAGAAATCTTGCACATAGTGAAGGTAAACTTATTTTAAGCATTATTCACGATGTATCTGACATTGATTTGTTTGATAAGATTATAATAATGAATAAAGTTGATAATGTGGGAAGACTGGCTTTTTCGGGCACGCCGAACGAAGCACGAGAGCATTTTGGAAGAGAAATTAAGGAAATTTATAATTTAATTGAAAATAAAGAGGACTCGAAAAAATAAGGGGGAATTCTAATGAGCAACGGGATTGAAAAGGCACCAAAGAGAATCAGTGCTTTTAAAGAACTGAGGATTTTTATTACGGGGTATATGTATATCCTCATGGGTAGAAAGAAAAATTTGGTCATTTCCATGATGTTTCCAGTACTCGCAGCTATTATTGTTGTTTGGATTGCCGGAGAAAATATGTTTGTACATTACGATGGAACAAAATCAGGAAGCTTTGTAATTGTAAGCGCAGCGATTTGGGGTGGATTGTTCAATTCTATACAGACAATCGTAAAGGACCGGCAGAATGTTAAGAGATATTACATGTCTGGTTCAAGACTTAGATGCTATACGGGGTCGAGAGCATTGGTACAGTTTTTCTTATGCGCAATTCAGAGTGCCATTCTGTCTTTAAGTTATATTGGTGTGGCAGTAGTATATGGGAATGATTTGCCTGAAAAAGGACTTGTTACGAATTATCCTATGCTGGAATTTTACATAAGTATTTTACTGCTTATGTATGCAGCAGATGCAATGGGAATCATGATTTCCTGCTTGGTGAGAAAAGAAGAAGCAGCAAATGTATTGGCACCATATATTTTGATTGTACAGTTAATTTTTTCCGGAATACTATTTAACATGGAGGGAATGGCGGATTATATTTCCTATATTATGATCAGCAAATGGGGAATGGAAGCTCTTGGAAGTATTGCAGATTTAAATAATCTTCAGTTAAAAATCCAGATGACAGTTCCGAATGTGCCGCATGATTTTGAGAATCGTTTTGAAGCGACATCCGGACACTTACTCATGGTATGGGCAATATTGGCTGGATTCACAGTGGCATTTTTACTGATTGGAAATATCCTGCTGCACAGAGTGTCGAAAGATACCAGGGGGTAATATGAAAAAAATTGTTGGACATGCAGTCAGCAACAGGGGCAGAGTACGAGAAAATAATGAGGACAATTACCTTTTGGGAAATTGTCTGAATGCGGAAAGTCTCGATGAAAGTGAAACACATTTTACGCAGAGAGCGGGTTTATGGACGTGTGCAGGGGTGTTCGATGGTATGGGCGGTGAAGCTGGAGGCGAGATTGCATCAAACATAGCATCACGTGTATTCCAGGAAAACACCATGAATTTTGATTCATTTGATCGAGAGAAAATCAGCCGTCACATAGAAAAAACCTTTGCAATAGCAAATCAGGCAGTAGTGGAAGAAAGAAAAAAACATAGTACATGTGGTACTACGGGAACTGTTTTAATTACAGATGGAACTTCATTCAAAATCTTTCATCGGGGTGACAGTCGTGTTTATGTTATGCGTGATAGAAAATTGTATGTGCTGTCGAAAGATCATACTCTTGCGCAGCTTAAGCTAGATATGGGAATATACCATTCCGCGGAAGAAATTCCTGAGAGGGAAAATCATCAGCTCACAGAATTTATAGGCATGGATTATGCTGGTCAAGCGGTACCTTTTGAGAGTGAATGGATAGAATGGAAGGAAAATGACAGAATTTTATTGTGCAGTGATGGACTTTACGACATGTGTACGTCTGAAATGATTTTGAAATGTCTCACAATGAGCGGTGATGTTGAAAAAGCTACACATGAATTGTTTGAGATGGCTATGAGTTTTGGGGGAAAAGATAATATCACAGTCATTGTACTGCAACTTACAGATAAGAAAATTGCTTAGGGAGAGATAAAAATGCAAGTTGACCGCATGATATCGGAGATTGAAGAGGCATACAAAGGTTGGAAGATCGGAAAGAGAATTAGCACCGGGTCCAGTGGAACGGTAGTGTACGAAATCAACAGAAATTATGGTTGTAAAGAAGAAAATGTTATAAAAATAGTTACGCTGCTTGAAGAACGAGTTTGCTGGGAAGACATGACGGAAGAGAGCCGCCGGAATTATGAGACTCAACGAAAGAAAGCGAAGGAAAAGGCCGTCCAGGAAGTAGCGCTGATGTATGATTTGAAAACATGTGAAAATATTGTCGGTTATCTGGATTATGGTTTTTTGGAAATCTCTGACACGGATGGTATTTCCTATGTGCTTACGATTCGTATGTTTAAATATAAAGACCTTGATTCTATTGCAAAGTCAAAAGTTTTATCGGAATCCGATATTATTAAAATTGGTATGGATGTGTGCAATGCGCTGGAAGCCTGCGAAAGAAAAGGAATTATGCATCGAGATATCAAGCCGGGCAATATTTTTTATGCCGAGGATAAGGATAAGGGTAAGTATTTGCTTGCTGATTTTGGCATTTCGAGGATTGTAGAGAAAGGTGACCTGGCTCATACATATCAAGGAACCTGGCAATTTGCGGCTCCGGAACAGTTTGATGGTCTGACAGGAAGAAACGGGTATGACCATCGTGTTGATATTTACAGTCTTGGTCTTACCTTGTATTATCTGGCAAATAATCAGAAATTTCCATCCTGTAATAGGTATAGAGAAGAAATAGCCCCTATTGAGGGAGTTAATCCGGAATTAAACAGAATCCTGCTCAAGGCGTGTGCACTTTCGGCCGGCAATCGATATTCTGAGGCGAGTGAGATGAAAACGGATTTGCAGATCTTATATCAAGCGGTTGGAAAGAAAAAAGGGACGAAGAGAGTCAGCCAATTTGATAGCCAAAGATACGAGACGGAAAGTGCAAAGCCGGAAATAAAAAATTATGCGACGGATTATGCGCTGCTGCGATTTGTAAATCAGAATCTAAAAACAGAGCAGGCACTTCGAACACCGGAAATACAGGATTTCACAACAGAGAGTGCGATTGCGGCATCAGGAGCAGAAAAGTTTTTCACGCAGAGAGCGCTCAAGACAGCAGAAGCAGAAGATTTTTCAACGCAGAGAGCACTCAAGACAGCAGAAACGGAAGATTTTTCAACGCAGAGAGCGCTCAAAACATCAGAAGCAGAAGATTTTTCAACGCAGAGAGCGCTCAAGACAGCAGAAGCAGAAGATTTTTCAACGCAGAGAGCACTCAAAACATCAGAAGCAGAAGATTTTTCAACGCAGAGAGCGCTCAAAACATCAGAAGATTTTTCAACCCAGAGAGCACTCAGAGCATTGGAGACAGAGAATTTTTCAACTCAGAAAGCGCTTAAAATATCGAGAACAGAAAATTTCGCGGCCAGCGGCAGAGACAGTCTGAAATCACAGAATGGCGAACTTGGAAGTTTTGTGGCATCAATGGACACTGAAGATGTGCCGATGAAAGGCAAAGCGGAAGAAAACGATGGATATATGTCAGCGGATAGACAGCTGTCGGAACAGGACATAAGAATGAATGCTGTTGCAGAGATGAAAAAAGGAAATAACGAACAGGCTTTTCAGTATTATGCAATCCTGGCTGAAAAGGAAGACTGGGAATTCATGTATCATGATACGACAGAGTTATTTGAAAGCGAACAGAATATTTTAAGACGATCTCAGGATGCAGTGTTCTGGTTTACGAAATGTGCTGAATTCTGCCAGGACAGTTGGACGGTTTCGCTTGCAGAATTTCAGCTTGGAGAGATGTATGCCAAGGGTATTGGTGTAAAGAAAAATTACAAAATTGCCGAAAAATACTATCGCAGCAGTGCGGAAAAGGGAAATCCATATGCAAAAAAGAAGTTTGTCGCAGGAAGATATGTTAAATAATGTGGAGGGAACTTTATGAATGCAAAACAGATTATGAGAACGATTGTATACATAGGTTATATCATAATATACAATCTTATCTTTTTTATGAAAGGCGGAATGGACAGTTCTGCAGCAGGGTGGATTGCTTATGGATTTGTGTGGCTGGCAATATTGGTTTCTTATATAGCACCGCTTTATTGTAAGAACTATAAGAGAATACCGGAAAATCTGATAACAAATTATACATTTTCCTGGATTTATTCAGGAATAGCCATTTTATTTAATGCCGTGGTTCTTTTGGTAAAAGTGCAAAGTGTTTCTGTCGTATTAATTCTTAATGTAATTTTCTGCATAATGTATTTACAGCAGTTGTTTATAAGTCTCAGAGTGAATTATGAGGTAGAAACAAATCTTGAGCAAATTGATGCGGAAAGACAGTTTGTGCGGGAGGTTTCAAAAAAACTTCAGATGTGCAGACAGCAGACAAATAATGAGGTTTTAAAGAAAGAAATTGAAAAAGCATATGATGCGGTCAGATGCTGTCCTTTAAAATCAAATGATATGGCTATGAAGTATGAAATACAGATCATTGCGCTGACCGATAAACTGGGAAATAAACTGGATGACAATAAGATACAGGAAATTCCTGAAATTGTTCAGGAGATTCTAAAGAATGTAAAGAAGAGGAATGCAATGCTTTCATAAGCGGGTGGTTATTGTGAAGAAAAAGAAAACAATCATAATCAGCATTATTTGTGGATTCGTGATGCTATCAGCAGTCATCGGAATACTATTGTATCTGCATTTTATACCGTATATTCAACTGAGACAGATGGCAGATCAGCTGTTAAACAAACAGTATGAATATGTAGTTGAGGGAAAAGTGGAAGGTATGAACCTTAAACTTCTGGGAAATTCGTTTGAGGGAACGATAAAGGGGGAAAAGAGTAAAGACGTAATCAGCGGCGACTTAATCTACAGGAATTCAACGTACCTTAAGATATATGCGGATAAACAGGGGAATGTTGTGTTTGATGTGGGGCCACTCGTGAATGCGGCAGTTGAGAAGGCCGCAGACAGCAGTCCTTTTATAGGGGGATTTATAAAATCAATTTCCGGTGATGTGAAAATTTCTTATGACCAGATTGAGAAAGTGTTGGATCGGAAGATAACTTCATTAAAAGAGGAAGGTGTTTCCAAAGAGCTGATGGATAAAGTCATTCATGGAAGTGCAGACGATACATTAACTTTGCTGAAAGAAGTGGAAGAGGCAGATAAACTGTTAGGCGATGATGGATATTATTTTGAAATAGATCTGAAAGATTATAATACAAAGCTAGTCATAGGAATTCCTAAAAATAAAAATGATACAAAATGGTCAATGAATGTTTACACCAATGAGATTACATGGTCTTTTCTTGGCAGATATGAAATGAAAAACGTTAAAGAAATCAAAATGCCAAAGTGCACAGTTTCGGAGCAGACAATTGACATCTTAAAAGCGTTGTATTCTACATATTTAGAGATTACAAATAAGTAATTTAAAAGCAGCAGTTGCTGTTTTTAGATAATAAAGACACAAATAAAACATATTCGTGTCAAGACAAAAGAGAAGGGAGAGACAACATATGAATTGTCCAAAGTGTGGTAAGGAATTAAAGCCCGGAGATAAGTTTTGCACAGGGTGCGGGGCACCAATTGGAAACAGCACAACGAATCATCAGGCAGGTATGGCAGGTAACGTACATTGTTCTGCGAATGTATCAGCTGCCCAAACAGAAAATCAGGGATCAGGGATTGATCTTTTGAAATCTAAACTAATAATAAGAAGTTATTTCTTTGGATTCAATGATCTTATGTGGTTATCGGCAGTAGTATGGATCATCTTTTCGATATTGAAGGGGCAATTTGATTCTGCATATTATTATGGCGTGAGTCCGGTTGCAGGCTTATGTGGTATGATCAAAACTTTAGCAGCAATTTTATTCTGTGTGTCGATTGTACTCACAATTTATATCAGAGTTACCGGAGCTGGAGAAAAAAATGTTGATACAGCAACAAAGAATTCAATTGAGATGCTGAAAGCTCGTGCACTTCATAGATTTCATGTTGATCGAGAGCAGATAAGCGAAGTTAAGCCTATTCAGATTGCAGGCGCTGGTGAAAAACCGATCGGAATTGGCATTGGAGAGAATAAAAGATTTAAAATTTTCAAACTGATGTCAAAACTTTTTACAAACGACCCTATTGAGGGATATCGTATGGAAAGGGATGGCATGCCTAGATATCTTTTAGTGCAGGTTACTGTATATGCATTTACAGATACACAAATGTTGGTATATAATGGAAATGTTGATATTTCTACAGGCACTGTCTACGAGGAACACGTTGCTGAAATTTTCTATAAGGATGTAAATGGAGTAACGCAGGTAGACCGCTTAAAGAAATTCAAGACCGGAATATTTAGAACACGGTACTATACACTCAAATTTGTTGATTTGGATATCTGCGGTATTACAAAAACAGCATCGTTTGACTCAAGAATCGTACCGGATGCGGAGGAGAGCATTACTGGTATGGAGAGCTATATCAGAGAAAAGAAATTTTAAATATCGGGGAGGGAGACCTCCCCGGTTTTGTATATTGGATTTGTTGAAAATACACGAGGCAGACGAAAAACAGTCTGGAGGAATTTCATTTGGACTTCAAAAAAACAGTAAAAGATAAAAAAATCTGGGTCAGGGAAGAGGAGCTTCAGAACATCCCGGCCATTCTGAAAAAAGAATATCAGCTTTTACAGCAAAGCGTTCAAAACGATGATATCTGCGGAGCCTTATTCCGCCTGAAAGACATCTATGAAATCAGCATCAAACTGCCGTCTATCCTGTCGATCATCACAATCAGTGCCCGAATGGAAAGTGACCGTGCCTTTGTCCGAATGTCAGAGACGCAATTAAAGAAAGAACAGGAAGATTTTCTCACAGGGCGTGAAACGCCAGAGAGCGATTCTGAACTGCAGGAGAAAGTTAGAGACATCCTGTCCTGCATGGTAAAAGAACCCCTATCCATCGGGAGCTGGAGAAAGCTTGCCTCATCTATCGTCGAGAATTCGAGTGTATTTGCGCTCGATGAAAATTTGAAAGAAATTCTGGAAAGAACCCTATTGTTGTTCCAGGTCAAACCCAAAAAGATAAGGGAACAGGGGAGGTATGAAGATATCGGAAACTGGAGAAATAAGACCATCGGCCACGGCACGCTGTTCATCAATACAGAAGCATATTGGGAACAGGTTTACGATCTGGTACAGGGACTATCCCTGTATTTTCGGGGAGATGGAAATACGCTTCTGAAAGAGTTTTATGGCCGGATTTCCATTGAAAAAGAGAGCGATGGTTCCAGTGTGCTGAAAGTAGGAGAACAGACGTACCCGATTTCGGAATATATTTATTCTTTTGAAGAGAACGACTATTTTTTTGATTCCTACTACAGCAGACAAAAATATGCCGAGATCACAAATTATCTGGATGCACCGCGGCGGTTAAAAAATAATCCTTATTATGAGAATATATATTCCATGCTAGATGGAAGAAAAAAATCCCAGCGAAGAAAAAAAGAACGGCAGATTACCAAGAGCAGTGACCGTGAAGCATATGCATGTCTGAATTGTGCACCTGGCTATGAGAAACCGGAGTTTGTACTGGATGAAATCAGAACTTTTATGGAAGAACATGACAGAGGTGTTCTTCACATTCAGATGGAGCGAGGAATGGGAAAATCCACCCTGGCGCACGAACTGGATGGAAGATATCAGAGAGGAATTCTGCAGGAAGATTTAAAAGCGGTGGTGCGTGTATATCATATTCGTGATATGCAGTTTCGCGAGGAAAATCCGGCAAGAGACTTTTTTACCGCATTAAGTAGTAACTTGAGTTCCTTTGCCGGCGAGCAGCTGGAAATGGATAATGAAGACTATTACATAGACGGAAAAGATATCCGCCAGCAGATGGAACACGGAGGGGATGATGCGCCAGCAGCATTCTGCCAGTATCTGGAACTGTTCCGAGAGCGTTACGAAGAGGAACTGACCGATCACGAGGGAACAGAGGAAGAACTGAAACTGGTTTATATCCTTGACGGAATCGACGAATTAGGCAGTAATGCAGGCTCTGTTCTGGATGCGATCCCGGATCCTGTCTTTTTGAATGCTCTTCCGGAAGAAAATCATATTTATCTGATTCTTCTTTCCCGGATCCAGGATGAGGAAGATCTGCAGGGAACGGCAAGAGAGTGGATCAGAGAAGCGGAGAAAAAAGCTGGCAGGATTGTACGGTTTGACGGCGGAAATGAATGCTATCTTGCGCTGCTCAAAAAATATCTGCAGAAGAATTACAAAAAACTGTCGGATGAGCAGGCGAATGATATCATAGAGAAGGCACAACGGAAATTTTTGTATATCCGGCCGTATCTGGCAAGGGGAGACAGTGTGCTAAAGGCAGATACGAAAATCACTGCGTATGATGTTGCGGCAAATTATATGGAAAAATTGCAGAAGCGGTATTGCGGAACCAGTCTCCATACCCTGCAGCTAATCAGTGCAGCGATTGCTGTTTTTGGATCTGCTACACTGAGGGAAATCTGTGAACTCGTGCTGTTTACCGGAATATCCTATGATGTCGTTGGTGTACTGAACGATATTCTTCCACTTTTGACCGTAAAAAGAGCCGCCGGAGAGAACCGGTATGAATTTGCGAATGAAGCGTATGGGCAGTATATATTCGAAAGTCTTTCGGAAGCTGCTGAAGAAGCAGTATGCAGATACCGGATCAGTCTGGTCAGCTGGTGTCAGACGGCAGACTGGAAAGAAGAGGGTTATGGAAAGCAATGGGGAGAGTATGTAAGAAGAGCATTAAACGTTGATGGCGCTGCCAGACGGATGGACTTTGGTGAGACAACGGAGGAATACGTAAAAAGTCTGATCCATATGCAGTATGACAGAGCACCGCAGACGTATTATGCCAGCCAGATCAATGAAAACCTGAAGTGTGATGTTTTGTGGCAGATCAGACTTCTACATTACGGAAAAATGCAGATCTTATCCGCAGAAGATTTTAGAAAAATTCCCATTCAGTTTCAAAAACGTGCACCCTGGTATCGTGAATCCTGGTATCGTGAATCCGATCGTCTGGCATGTGAATATACACAGGAACTAATTTCACATTGTATGGAACATGGGAGCGTGGACGAGTGGTTTCAGGTATTCACAGCGGATCGGATGAAGCTGAGAGATGATCTTGACGCATATTCTGATGAACCGAGAATGGCTGCTGTTCGGGAGATTGTTGGAGCTTGGAAAGATCAGAAAAGTGCCGTGACGTTTTTTGTAAATCTGGTAAAACAGGATAGAAAGGATCAGAGAGGATTTTTTTCCGGGAATTCCTACGGAGTTTATCTGGAGCAGCTTCTTCCGCTCGTTCGGGATGAATCGCTTAGAAATAAGATTTATGATGTGCTGCTAGATGCCTATGAGATGCTGGCAGATACTGTTTTACAGCAGCCGGAGCTTGGAAAAATAGATCAGAACAGAAAAGAAACGATGCTTCGTATTTTAGAAATGGCAGAGCAGCAAAAAGAACTGGAAAATGATGAACGTATTTCAAAAATAAAAAAAGTTATTTTCTGGGAAAATATTGTAAATCACACAATCGATCAACTGGAAGAACTGGCAGAGAATATTACATCTTTCCGGCCAGAGGAATACAGCGATAGATTGTTCCTTCTGCGATTAAGGGAAGAAACTTTAACAGAAGAACAGTTGAAGCGATATCAAATGGCGGTCATCCGAAATGTTGCAAATCTGCTGGAATATCTGAAGAAAATTTTCGAGGGGCAGAATGCGGAGACCGTCTATCCCTGGCTGAGGGAACGGTATTTTCGAAGAAATTTTGAATTCTTCCCGCAGGAATCGGAAGGTCTGATTGTGGAATATCTGGAGCTTTTTGAGCAGGTAATTAAAATCTATGGAAAAGAAAACAAAGTGGAGCGGATTGGAAGACTTGAGGATATGTTTCTTACTTTTCTTCGGGCTTATGATCAAAAGGTAAGAGAAAAAAGTATCGGTCTGTATTCGAATTACATCGAAGAAGAAAAAGTAGATTGTCAGCAGAAGATGACATCCTGGGAAAAAACGTATGCGCTGTATTGCAGCTCCGATACGTTTATCGCAAAGAAAGATGCAGGAGATGGCATTCTGATCATCGTCAATCGTTTTACGGAAAAATATCTGCAGGAGCTGTATGAGGAGGATCTGGAAGCATACGAGGAGTTAAACAGAAAAATCGAAGAAAGCTATGCGTCGCTCCATTTCCGAGAGAATTATATTCGGGGGGATCAGGACTATCAGCTCATGTTCATTCCTTCCTATTATAACTGGATCTGCATCCGGTATGAAAGAAGTCTGGAAAAGAAAGATGGACGGACATCCGAAGAACTGTTTCAATGGATGGCGTGTGAGTATGCATGTCTTATGGAAAAAGTAACGGGGCTGTTGAGAAGCGAGACAGATTTGATTCATAAAAGTGCTGTTCTGATTGAGATAAAAAGATTTTCCAGAGAATTGCTCCGTCTGTCAGAACTGATCCCGGATGAGATCGCGACAGCAGAAGGAACGAAGAGAGCGCTGCTGGCAGAATTAGAAGAGCTGGCTGAAAAGGCCGAGCAGCCAGACGTAATCAGAAAAGTGACAGAAGAAATCGAGAGGAGCTGGAGGCAGTGAGAAAAACATAAGAGAAGAGAGAAGGGATCATTTTGGCATATAAAGAATTAATTGGAAGCTTTGATGAAGTGCGGGATTACATCAGAGAATTTTTTATTTATGGTATTAAGAAGCGCAGTGATTTTTCGGACAAGAGCGGAAGAACATACGACAATCGGCGCAGACAGATCGAAAGCTGGCTGGATGGTTATATGTCATTTCAGCAGTCTGCCTCCGGAAAAGCACAGATCATTTCTGTCGACAGCAGAGAGGTGGTTCACAACCCGCTTTATAAGGCGTTTAAAACAAAGAACTTTTCCGATTATGATATCCTGCTGCATTTTTGCATTCTTGATATGCTGGCAGGAGGAAAAGAACTGGCATTCCGAAACATTGCCGGTGAATTGCAGGAATATGGATTCTCCGGAGAGGAGAATGTGATTAATGAAAGAACGATTCGATTAAAATTGCAGGAGTATGAGAAACTTGGAATTCTAAAAGTCAGAACAGAAGGAAAGAAAAAGCAGTATTATTCTCTGTCGGCGGATGCGGTTGATCTGGTTTCCTGGCAGGATGCAATTGAATTTTTCTCTGAAACAGAGCCGATGGGCATAGTTGGTTCCTTCTTGCTTGATCGAAAAGAACTGGCGGGATGCCCGTCCAGTTTCTGGTATAAACACCACTATATGCTACATGCCATTGACAGTGAAATTGTTGAAGCAATATTGGAGGGGATTACAGAAAAGAAATATCTGGAGCTTGTTGCAATCGGTAAAAAACAGCAGGAGAGAAAAATCAAACTATATCCGATCAAGCTATATGTCAGCACGCAGAATGGAAGAGAATATGTTCTGGGTCATGTATCTGGAGCAGCAGGGCTCGATTTCATCCGGGTGGACAGGATAAAGAAGGTGAAAACAGGAATAAGATGTGACGAATATCAGAAGTTTGAAAATGAATATCAGGCGAGCAAATCCTATTTGTGGGGAGTTAGCTCCGGAAGTGCGAAGGACATTACGCACATTGAAATGACAGTAAAGGCAGCGGAGGGCGAGGAGTTTATCGTAAGACGTCTGGAACGTGAAAAAAGAAATGGCCGTGTCTATAAGATCACAGACCAGCAATACAAGTATGTTGTTGATACATACGATGCGATGGAACTAATGCCGTGGATTAGAACGTTTATGGGCAGAATTGAAAAACTGGAAAGCAGTAATCCGCAGCTGAAAAAGAAATTTGATCAGGATATGGAGCAGCTGTATTCCATGTACTTTGGGGAGGTGCAGAATGATATTTCATGAGATATACGGAAACTATTACCGCACGGTAGCAGAAATTCTGGATGCTGCTTTGAAAGAAGAGATTTCTGACAAGACGATCTGGAAAATTGTGAAGGAAAAGGCTTTTGCAGAAAGCAGCCTGACGATTCCGAAAGAATTATCGGAAAAAGGAAAATGGCCGCTTCTGAATGAAGAGAGAAGAGCAGTTATCCACAGAAAAACCAGCATGCCGCTCACGATAATGGAAAAACGATGGTTAAAAGCTTTGCTGGCGGATCCAAGAATTGCCTTATTCCAGCCGGATCAGACAGGACTGGAGGACGTAGAACCGTTATTTCAGCCAAAAGATATTGTGCTTTTTGATCAATTTGCAGATGGGGATCCGTATGGAGACGAAACCTATACTAAGATTTTTCGTCAGATCCTGTCAGCAGTAAAAAAGAAAAACTCTATCCGGGTTTTATATCCATTAAAAAATGGAACCGAGAAATGGATCAAATGTAATCCGGTTCGGTTGGAGTACTCCTTAAGGGATGACAAATTCCGATTGATTTCGGTATACAAAGGAAGAATTAATACAATCAGTGTTTCCAAAATCATCCAATGCGAAACCGTCGGATCTTTTAGAACAGCGAAGATAAAAAAAGAAGTGCATGATAAAAGAAATGTGGAACTTTTAGTAAAGGATGAAAGACAGGCACTGGAAAGAGTTATGATGCAGTTTTCGATTTATCAGAAAGCTACGGAAAGGATAGAAGAAAATAGCTACAGAATTACACTGACCTATGAAGCAGAAGATGAAATCGATCTTATGATTCAGATTTTGTCGTTTGGAACAAGCCTGAAGGTTGCTGGTCCGGAAGCCTTTGTGGAACAGATAAAAAACAGATTAGAGATGCAGAAACGTTGCGGCCATTGAGGTCGCAACATTTTTTGCACAAAAAGGGGTTGCCGAGCGCCTATACTGGGATTCATCAAAGAGCAAATTATGCCTGTAAAAAACACAGATGAAAACCGGGAGGAAACGGAGCATGGAACTTTCAAGAGAAGATAAAATGATCAAACAGCTTTGCAAAACATTTAAAGAAGGCACGGATTCCTATTGGCTGAACACGCAGAGATATATTGAGGAGGCTGCAAAATATAACTTCGATCCAAGAAGAATGCAGATTAAAATGGAAATGCTGGATCGTGGGGAAAACGAGAAAATTCCAAGCAGAAAAACGATCGGACGTGTGATGGATTACTGCAGAGGTCTGGTGCGGGAGGAGTATAAAGATCCATCCATTACCATTTCGACAATCAAACTTCTTGGGGAAGCATTGTGCGGAGATGCCTATGCCTTTCTGATCAAAATAGAAAGAGAAAATATCCTGAAAGTAGGCATGGAAGTGCAGGAGATTTATGGCGCTGGGGATTTAAACAGTGTGTATGCGATGATGAACGAGCTGATCTACTGGATTGCCGAATCACAGTATTATAACTACAAACCGGGAACGGAAGAAAACGGAGAAGAGTTTTTTGAAAAAAAGATCTGGGCAATCCGGAAAGAGATTGACAATCGTTTCTGGAACAACAGAGAGTACTGTGAAAAACTGCATCAGCTGGCGGATGATGTGGAACATCTTGTCTGCGTGTGTGAGATCCCAGGCGTGGCAGAGCGCTGGTATAAGGTAAATCCCAAACTGCGGTATTTTGACTGCGTATTCCAGTTTATCGAAGAAACCCCGGATCTGTATCAGCAGATTAAACAGGGAAAATTTAACGACGAGGAAGGATTCCAGATCGGTTTCTGCTTTGATCCGGATGAGGCAGAGATCGAACGGCAGAAGCAGTATTTTGCGGAACAGAAAGAAAAAGCAAGAAGAAATCATATGAAATTTTCCAAGACAAGATTGTATCAGAGAGAAGTTGCAGCGGCATTCCGCGAAATGTTCCGGAGAGAGTTTAGCTGAGAAAAAAATGAATGCATTCTGCAAGATAGTATACAATGCAGAATGCATTGAAAAACAAAACGAAATATATTACACTGAAAGAAAGATTTAAAGGGAGGAGTGTTTCGAAATGGAAACAAAGAACAAAAAAAGAAAGACAGCCATTATGCTTGCAGTGTTTGGCATTGCCATTGTCTGCATCTGTATCATCGGAGCTTTTGCGAAAAAAGCGTATGATCGCCATCAGGAAGAGCTTCGCTTACAGGCGGTTGAGACGAAAGACAGTGAGATTGATGAGGCGTATCAGAAGTTTGAAAAAGAAGAAGACCGGGATAAAAAGCTGGAAGCACTGAAACAAGAAATGGAGAGTGCAGAACAGTACAAAAAGACAGAAGACGCTTATGAGGAATGCTCCGCACATTATGAAAAAATCATTGCGCAGATGAAGAATTCCTTTGTTTCTGAATATGACGATACCATCAAAACTATTGCGGATAAAATCGGCGATGAGGTTGAAAAAGAGGACGATAAGGAAGCACTCAAAAACGCCGCCAGTGAATTTACGGTATTCAAAGATACGTTGAAAGGTGATTTCGAAAATTATAATACCATCGGGCAGGACAGCTTTGACGAATATAACAGTACGATTGATGAATACGTGAAGAAATACAATGACAGAATAACTGTGATCGAAAAAGCAGAAGAAGAGGCTCGGAAGAAAGATGAGGAAGAAGCAAAAAAGAAAGCGGAAGAGGAAGCAAAGAAAAAAGCTGAGGAAGAGGCGGCTGCGAAAGCCGCGCAGGAAGAAGCAGAACGAAAGGCGGCGGAGGAAGCGGCAGAGCAGAGTGCTGGATCGTCTTACGGTGGTGGAAGTGACTATAGCTATGATGAGAGCAATGATTATAGCTACAGTGGTGGAAGCTCCAATTCTGGCTATAGCGATTCTGGTTCTGGCAGTGATTACAGTGGTGGGGCAAGTTCTTCTGGTGGAAGCTCAAGTGGTGAAATCCATGATGAATGGTATGGAGGATGGACCGATGAGAAAGGTAACGAGTATAACGATTATTATGATCCTAATACAGGAAATTCATATGATTCTAATGGAAATTTTCAAGGAAACATGAACGATTGGCTTTGGGATTAATAGCTATTTTCTTTTACTTACAACGTCAGAGACATTGCCAAAGCAAATAAAACCAGCTAAAATAGAAATCAGACCATAAGCACAGCCGCTGGTGTCAAAAGCCACAAAAGTTGGAAAGGAAGGTTTCAAGATGAGAAAACCAAAACTCCCGACCGGGATTGACAACTTTAAAAAGATTCGCAATGGAAATTACTATTATGTAGATAAAACTTCCCTCATAGAACAGATTTTAAATAACGGAAGTGAGGTCACTCTTTTTACGCGCCCACGCCGCTTTGGAAAATCTCTGAATATGAGTATGATTCAGTATTTCTTTGAAATTGGAACGGATTCTGCACTTTTTGACGGCTTGAAGATTTCCAAAAATTCGGAGATCTACGAACAATATATGGGAAAATATCCCGTTATTTCCATCAGCTTAAAAGGAATTGATGCCGATTCCTATGAAAAAGCCCGTGCGCAGCTCATAAAAACAATCAATCGTGAAGCAAGAAGATTCCAATTTCTTCTGAAAAGCGACAAATTGAGCCGGATTGATAAAGCACTTTTTTCAGAACTGCTGACAAGAAATATGGAAGAAGACACCATTACCAGCAGTCTTCAGGAACTGACAGAACTGTTGGAAGTTCACTATGAACAGCAAGTGGTTGTCCTGATTGACGAATACGATGTTCCGATGGCAAAAGCCCATGAAAATGGATATTATGATGAAATGGTATTGCTGCTTCGAAATATGTTCGGAAATGTTCTGAAAACAAACAGCAGTCTCGCCTTTGCCGTTTTGACGGGCTGCCTGCGCATTGCAAAAGAAAGCATCTTTACCGGACTGAACAATTTCAAAGTATATTCGATTACAAATACAGAATTTGATGAAACCTTCGGTTTTACAGATGAAGAAGTAAAGACCATGCTGCATGACTATGAAATGGATGACCGATACGACGAGGTAAAAGAGTGGTATGACGGATACCGATTCGGAAAAGCAGATGTGTACTGTCCGTGGGATGTTGTGAATTACTGCAATGATCATATCCATAATCCAGAGGCCGAGCCGGAAAATTACTGGATGAATACAAGCGGGAACAGTGTGATTCATCATTTTATAGACAGTATCAACGAGCCGGATATGCTCACAAAAACAGAACTGGAATGGCTGATAAACGGAAAAACAGTGATCAAACCAATCGATGAAATGGTTACCTACAATGACCTGTATTCGACCATGGATCACCTGTGGAGTACACTTTTCATGACTGGATACCTGACACAGCGCGGAAGAGAAAGCGATGGCCGCTATTGCCTTGCAATTCCAAACCGGGAAATTCGAAATATCATAACAGAACGGATTCTTACACTGTTTCAGCAGGAAGTGAAAAAAGACGGGAAAATGGCAGAACAGTTCTGCCAGGCACTCTTTGACGGAAAAGCAGCAGAGGTGGAAAGACTTTTGAATTTGTATTTGCAGAAGACAGTCAGCGTACGCGATACCTTTGTGCGGAAATCACTGAAAGAAAATTTCTATCATGGAATTCTGCTTGGAATCTTAAGCTATAAAAATGACTGGCGTGTATCTTCCAATCGAGAATCGGGAGAAGGATTCAGCGATATTGTGATTGAAACGGGAGATGCAGAAACAGGAATTGTGATAGAAGTGAAGTATACAGATGAGAAAAAAGATCTGGAGAGAGATTGCCGGAAGGCATTGGAGCAGATTCGGGATAAAGATTATACGCAGACACTGTGGCAGGAGGGCTATAAAAAAATGGTGCAGTATGGGATTGCATTTCATTTAAAACAGTGTTGTGTGATGGAAGAAGAGATGCAGCGTAAGCGGAATCGGGATGGGGCTCTGAATAGTTACAATTTGTTATAAAATTCAGGGCAGAGATATTGCCCTGAATTTTATATACGGACAAGTTTCTGTCAACATTTTCCGTTCGATATGAGATAAAATGGTAATATTCAAAAGAAAAAGCCTATCATGAGGAGAAAAAATGGAAGAAAAGACAGCAAACATGGCAGAGAATATTCGCGTTACATTCACCGGGTTTCACTACATAAAGGATGGCGATTATCCAAATGACTTCGAGGTATGCTTACTGATCCTGAAAGACAACAGCTTATCAGCAGGCTGCTGGGATACAGGATTATATGCCACGGAAGGCGGCAAGCAGCCAGGTGCATTCCGACAGGCAAGGGGCTGCTTTATCGATGCGGACTATGTAAAAGCCTGGACGAAGCTGGAGGATAAGGTGTATGATTTTCAACAGAACAGCATTGTATGATAGGAATACGGGAGGAGAAGTGTAATGGATAGAAGAAGTAATAATATCGCGATATTTCAGGATTCCATGGATATGATAAAAGCAAGCCAGAAGCTTCAGCAGGCAGTTCAGCTTTCAATTCAGAACCAAAAACTGTATGTTCCATCTCAGGCGATTGCACTTCCTGAATCTGGAAAATCACCTTGCAAAACGATTGTTTCATCCAAAAGAAGCTTCGAAGCCGCCTCTGCATACGCAAAAGCCAGAAAACGAGTCTGTGTCCTGAATTTCGCCTCTGCAACCAACCCCGGCGGCGGTGTAACACGGGGAAGCACAGCACAGGAAGAATGTCTTTGCCGATGCAGCACACTTTATCCATGCCTGGACACAGAAACGATGTGGCATCAGTTCTATCAAACGCACCGGAAAGCAGGCGATCCACGCTATAATGATGATCTGCTATATACACCAGAAGTCGTCGTATTTAAGACCGATACCTCTGCGCCGGAACGAATGGAAGAAAAAGACTGGTATCAGGTAGACATCATTACCTGCGCGGCCCCGAATCTCCGAAAGAAACCAAGCAATGCCATGAATCCGTCCGCAGGAAATGCGCCGGTTAAGATTAGTGAGAAAGCACTGTACGAACTTCAGATGCAAAGGATGGAACGTGTTTTTCAGGCGGCAGCATCGAACGGAGCGGAAGTTCTGATTTTAGGCGCGTTTGGCTGTGGCGCTTTCTGTAACCCGCCGAGAATTGTAGCACGTGCATTTCGGAGCGTACAGGAAAAATATGCATCCTATTTTGAAACGATAGAATATGCGGTGTTCTGCGGCAAAAATGATACGTTAAATTATGATACATTCAATCAGGCGCTTGGAGGTAGAAAATAAAATTTATAGCAACCCCGAAAAGAATGCAAAAAATTCAGTACCACAGAGTGTGAATTATTGTGTCACAGATTTTCGTCGTACCCTGGTACGCTTTAAAATTTGTTCCTTGCGATTCGCATTTTGCAGCATTGTCTTTTTTTCATTATTTTCGGGCTTTTCTATAAGCTGGGCTCTGAAAGAACGTAAAAGCGAACAAAAAATATGACTTCATGAAAGGCAGACAAGATTAATTTTTTAAGAATAAAAAGCGTTATACAAATATCGCCTGTAATAAGTAGAATAGGCTATGACAAACAGGAGAGGGGAAGAGGATAAATGAAGGTTCTGAACTTTGAAGACAGCGTTTACAAAGCAAATGCAATCCGCAAGGTATTGAACCAATGCGGCGTGGCTAAAATTGAACTGGTGTCAAATGTCGAGGATGGTCTGCAGATGCTGAAGAATGCAGAAGACGCTGGGGCACCGTTCGATTTGATTATCACAGATATGCATTATCCCATGAAGCAGGGAGCTGTCAGTGATACGGAGGCGGGAGAAAAGCTGGTTCAGCTCCTGCAGGAGCAGGGCAAACAGACAAAGGTTATCGTATGCTCATCCAGAAATATGAAGCTTCCCGGAGTGTATGGTTGTATCTGGTATTCGGAAATCAGTGACTGGGAAGAAGAGCTGTGCGATCTGGTAAGAGAAATGGAGAAGAATCGATGATTTACGCGATGAGCGATATTCATGGACAGTATGAGCAGTTTCTGACGCTGTTGGAGCAGATCGGTATTCGGAAAGAAGATACTCTTTATATCTTAGGCGATGTAGTCGATCGTGGACCAGAGCCAATGAAAATCCTGAAATACATGATGGCACATTCCAATATCATTCCGATCATAGGAAATCATGAAGTTATGGCGCTACCGAATCTCAAACTTCTGGTGCTGGAAGTTTCGAGAAATTTTCTGGATAAACTGCCGCCGAAGGTGTATCGGGATTTTGACAACTGGACGCAGAACGGCAGTACCAGTACAATCCAGGATTTTCGCAAACTGCCGCAGGAAGAACGGCACCAGGTAGTAGAATACATGAAATCATTCCGCCCATACGGAAAGGAAATTGTTAATGGCAGGAATACTGGCTGGTGCATGCCGGACTGGATCATTTTTCAGAAACAAAACATCTGGAAGAATATTCGGTAGATGATCTGGTATGGACGCGGATTGATTACGAGATTCCGTATTTCGATGATATCATTGTAGTCAGCGGACATACACCGACACAGAATATTCTTGGGAACAACCGCCCAGGGTATATTTTTAAAGCAAACCATCACATTGCGATCGACTGTGGAGCAGGGAAAAGCAATGGAAGACTGGCGGCAATCTGCCTGGATACAGGGAAAGAATATTATGCGAGGTAAATGCTGCAAAGAGCAAAAGAATGCGAACTGGAACAGCTGATCCATGATGTTTTTTGTTATGATGTGACGGGAAAAATTCTTGGGGTAGAAGATGGAAAGCAAGAATATAAATCATACTTTTCAAGTGCATGGTCGCGGATAGAGTGAATTATCAGATAAAAGATGAATAAACGAGAAAAAAACAAATTTATATTAAAATAATGAAAAAAAGAATGGCAAAAGAAAGCGGACTGCGTTATTATAAAAAATAATTAAAGTGTGTAATGAAAAATTAATGAAATGAGTCTGGGAGAAAACAGAAAAGTAATGGAAAATGACATTTATATCGTCAAAAAGAAAATCAGTACAGAAAATTTTTTGTTGAAATTGAATCAACAGGCACATCAGCTTGAAGTTTATAAAAAAGCAGATGAGCATGCTCTGCGGAAGAATTACAGCATCCGAAAGGATTTTGTCCCGTGTGAATATACGATTTATGAAAAAATCAAGGAAATGCCATGCCTGTTCGGCCGCGAAGATTCCCCAACTCCTTATGGTGTGTTTGATATTGTAAAAAAATCAAAGGTAAAAGAAGAATATATCAGCGGCTATCATAAAAAGTATGAACGGATAAAATTTTTTGGCTATCTGGTGATTTTCGAAGACTACTTTATTCACAGTGATCTTTATATGGACAGAGTGACATCTGAAACATTTGAGCAGGCAGAGCCAATCAGCAACGGAGATACCGGCACAGCAGGCTGCATTCGGGTCAGCCAGAAAAATGTAGAGTGGCTGCTGGAAAATATAGAAGTAGGAACTACGGTAATCCTTTGAGGGGATGGGAGAGCGATGGAAAAATACTGGGAAGACGTTAAAAATACGGAAGAAATAGATCGAGGTCTATATATCATACTTCCTCTTCGATATCAAGGGGATTTTCAGCAGATACCGTTTAGTGCGAAAAAATGAATACAAACCAGAAAGATCAATCCGATGAAGAAAAGGATCGTTCCGGATTTGATTCCGATGATTTTCTGGAAATTCTATCCATAAAATGCCGCTCTGGCGAATTTGTTAAAAGGTGTATGCTGGAGGAGAAGGTTGCAATAGTGCAGAAAAAATGGAAAGAAGCAGTAAAGATCTCCTTTTCGTATGATCTGACGCAATTGCAGATATTTTCTTTCAACAATGGAATTGCCTTTTTAACTGTGTATCTGGCATATAAAAATAAAGACGTCCAGGAAATTTATCAGTTAATCAATCCGGGATACATAGATGACAAAAAACAGGAAATTCAGGACAGCCTGTTAGCGATCTTAGAACAGGAAGTATTTGAATCATGGCATAAGGAATATGACGTTCAGTTAAAATGGTTCGGCCAAAGCGAAAAAACAAAAATCTACATGATGAAAGAAGCTTACCGACTGAATGTGGCGGCACTTCCGAAACGTTTTGAAGAACGGAAGATTGCGGAGAAAATTGCCTATAATGAACATCGGCTGATTGATGTAACGAAGGAGTTTTCCGATTTATCGGAGAAAGACGTTGAGTATGCATCTGGGGCAAGGGATGTAAATGACAGCCATTATGGATGGGCATGTGCAATTACATCACAGGAGATTGCCTATGCGTATGGTCCAAAACCGGGGAAAACAGTTCCAATTACAGCAGAAGCATTGCCAGAACGAGCAGAAGACGATCTGGCACTAACGATGATTGTAATGTATCAAAAATATACTTGTATGCTGTTGAATGAAAAAATCCATGAGAGATTTCAGGGGATTTCAGCTCAGAGTATTCGAGAACTGAAAAAAGAAGCATTGGAATTCATCGCATACGGAACACTGACACCATCCCAGATGTCAAAATGGAATAATGTCTGTGAGACATATCGAGCGCTGCAGAAAGAAAATGGCGTGAATGAAGCACTGGATGAGATCAAAGAAAAAATTGAACTGTTAAACGAAGAACAGGATCACATCGACAGCAAGCGGGAATCACGAGTGAGTATGATTATTGCGGTATTTGGATTTGTTTCTATTGTCGCGGCGGCGTTGCAGATATTAGATTACCTGAGTTCAGGGAGAGGGGTGATGATTGGGGGATTTGGTGGGATAGTAATGATGATTTTGACAGTAAGTTTGTGCTTTATAAGAAAGAAAGGTAGAAAAAAGAATGTACGTAATAAATGATGATGGATCTAATTATAAAATAGGCATTGGAGATGGATATGTAGCAGGAAAGTTATATTTGTTTAATCAGAAGTATGAAATATTAATTTATCCACCTACGGAAAAAGACAAAAAAATTTTTGAGTCATTTATATATGACAAAACAACCCAAAATGTTCATTTATTGCCATTAGATCCAATGCTTTTGAAAAGTTGTTCGGAATCAATAGCAGATAAAAGAGAAAAAATTTTCAATGTACTATCAACAACGAGAGCAGAGTACATAAGGAAAAATAAAAAGGGAGGGATTGATGGAGGAGGAGCTGCTACAATGTATTCAAAAACTAATATAAATATGAGTCTAAAATTATTTCAATTTATACCATTACAATATGAAAATATTAAATATGATTTGATGTTTGTCAGATTTTTTAAATGTAATATGAAAGTAAGTTGTGTATTGAATTCTTTTCAAATAAAAATTTATGAAAAGGCAGAACCACGCTCATTAAAGTATTATCCAGCGAGTGGAGAAGACTCAATGTTATATGACGAAAATAGTGTTTATTATAATTTTCCGGTGAATTTTAATGAATCTGCAGAAGTAATTGTGGAAAAATTATGTTATTTCATTAAAGAATGTGCGAATAAAATAAATGAATGTAAATGAGTTAGTTAAACAAGTCTCTTCAATCCTCAACCCACAAACTGATAACTTCTACCGCGACATCCGCACCTACGGTCATTTCTTCCACAACACAAACGAGATAATGTGGTGGGGCGATGTAGGAATGAAATTCCTGACACGCGCCCCGTTTGATGTCCGTTGGTTGCGTAAGGAAAGATTAGATGATCCATATGGTGGATTTCTGTATGAAGCCACGGTAGAAGATAAAGTCCTTATCATGTTCAAACATAAATATAACCAGGAAAAATATGATCAATCCGGAGCGGATTTTTCATCCTGTTCCTACGAGTTTTTCTATTCCAATCATCCGTTTTTGCGGACAGGTTTATGGAGCGGAACCATGCGTCTGCGCTATGCGTATGTTGTCGATTTGAAAAACAAAAGTTTCAAACTGGCATCCCAATGGAAACCCAAGGTACCGTCTTACGACACGAAAGAGAAGTACGAACGCACAGAGCTGAATGAAATTTATAACACGCTACAAAAAGAACTGGATGGAATTGCGGATCAGGTACAGGCAGAATATCTTGAGATGCAGCGAAAAGCAGCCAGGGCAGCGTATGTGAGGGCATGTTTTGATCCGGTTAACGGACGTGAGGATAAAGAAGCATTAGGAGAATATGACCGCGCCGAACAGGAATTTGTGAAATCTTTGTATACTTTGGCAGAAGCTGTCATGAAAAGAAAGGAATGCACCGTGATTTACGATTTTCTGTCGGAATCAGGCACGCTGACCAATAGCAGAATTTCTATGCTCGCATTTCTTGCTGCGATTGAAAAAACAAGAATCTGGTAATGGACAGAAACTCCCGAAAGAAGGACAATAGAAAAAAGAAAAGCAATTTGATGATGTTATGCATGCTGCCCGGAGAATGGGCAGCATGATTTTTTTAAATTCATAAGGCGTTACACAAACAACGCTTGCGAATGCTAGAATGGCCTCAACAAAGAAAAAAAGACCGAAAATGAAATAGGATCAAGGAAAAATCCAGCAACTGGATACTCAGATTAAGTGGAGGAATACAAACAATGGGCTTAAAGAACGATATAAAATTTAAAATTTTACAGGAGCTAATGCAAGAGACAAATATAGAAAGACCAATATCCATTTGGAAACTGCGCGATGCTGTTTATGGGGAAATTTCCGTAGAGGGAGACAAAGAGAAGAAAAAGAACAAACGCGATAACCAGATCAGAACTGTAAAAAAGGATGTCTTTGAACTGGAAGCGGAAGGCATTGTTACGATCACCGAGATGGATGAGGATGGAAAGATAGATAATAAAAAGAATATTATCTATTACAATCATCCACTGAGTCAGAAAAAACTGCCATTTCTGATTGAACATACTTTTACCATGACAGCAACGATGGAGGAAAAACAGGAAATTATTCGAGATCTGATCACCTGTGCCGGAGTAGGAAATATTAAGAAATATCATTGCTATCTGGAAAGGTTTTCCCCGGAATATTTATTAGATGATGTGGGAAAAGCGAAGGTTTCAAAAGAACGGAAATATCCGAAAATACCGCAGATGGAAGGCGAAGAGGTCGTCCGCCGGGCAGAACCGTGCCACTATACAAATCTGCATGAGAATATGAGCAGAATCTTTGAAGCACTGAGCAATCAGACAGGACAGTTTTTTCGGAAAATCTCATTTAAACTCATACAGTATACGAAATCAGGGGAGCGTGCTTATGTCGATGGTGGAAAGGTCTATGTCATTTCACCTTATTTCATCAGCAGTTCAAATGGGAAACTGTGGCTGGTTGGAAACCATGAGCCGTATCAGGGTTTGTCCAATTATCCGATTGAACGCATGGACGAAATTCAGGTGCTTGAGCCGGGTGAGGGAAGATACCGTCCGATGTCTGAACTGGAAGACGAGAACAGGAAGCTGGATAAGTATCGTTATGTAGCGGAACACCAGGGCGGCAGCTATGGCAGTGTGGAACCCATTATTTTACGGGTGCGGAAAACGCCAAATGCTTATACCGTCATGTACCACACGTTTGATGACGAATTCTATTTTCTGAAAGGCGGAACTGAGGAATATGATCGGGTGCTGGTATATCGAACCGCGTATTTCATTGCAAACTGGGCGATGATGAATTCACGGGATGTCATCGTGGAGACACCGGCGGTACAGGAGCTGATTCGGAATAAAATGAAAGAACTGGAAGGGCTTTATCAGACCAATGAATAAACCAGAAGTTCAATGAAAAATTCTGGAAAGTGTGTAAAAATAGGGAAATATAAAAATTTTTGCAGGGTGCGTAAGGAGGCGTTTGTTACGATGACAGAACAAGGTAAGGTTCATTATCTACTGGTGCGTGGCTATGAGGAATTTCATGATGAGGATGAGTGGCTTGGAATTTATTCCACTTGGGAAAATGCAATTGCTGCATATGAGAGAGAACATGCTGCGCTGGAAAGAGAAAAGGCGAGAGATCTGGAAACCTTTGGCGAACGGGCTATGCAGCTTGCCATGCGTGAAGAAATCCAGATTCACAGCTTTGAGGAAACGACGGGAAGATGGCGATACCATCTCCAGTCAAAAGAAAATCTGCAGAAATGAAAAATGGAATTGTAGTATGAATTATTTTTTTGTTCCGCAAGAAGCGTTACACAAACAACGCCTATTGCGGATAGAATAGGCACATAACAAAAAGCTGTTTCAGATCCAAGGTCAGGGAGGAAAGATACATGTGTAAAAGACATAAACGTTTTGTGATATTTCTGGATGTTGACGGAGTGCTGAATACCACAACCACAGTCCAGAAAACCCCGGATGGATATACGGGGATTGATGATGCACGAGTGGAAGTCCTGGCAAAGACAATTGAAAAAATTGGTGGAGCAGATCTTGTTTTGTCTTCCGACTGGAAAGAAATGAAACCGACAGATGATGATTATGTGTATCTCATTTCTAAACTTGCTTTGTGCGGGCTGTCGATCGATGGGCAGACACAGGATCAGATGTACAAAAGGGGAGAAGGGATTTTGAAATACCTGAAAGCACATCCGGAGATTGAAGAGTATGTAGTTCTGGATGACTGCAGATTTGACTTTCAAAAGGACCGAAAACTCTGGGAACATCTGCTGCTCACCAATGGAATCGAAAACGCACAATTTGCATCGGAAACCCCGGCGGTGGAGGCAATCGTGTTTAGGGATTATCTGAAGCTGTTTTGAAACAGGAGTACTCAAATGAGAAAGAGAATCAGCAGAATGATAGGAAATATATTGTAAAGTGACAAAAAAGTTTTTCTGCGCCAGATACTGAAGGAGGAGCAAAATGAAAAATCAAATTACAAAAGAAACCGTCTATCGTATCCCAGCTGATGTGAAGAGAGAAAGTGCTGTGACCCTGCAGGAAAAGCATCTGCTTCAGAAATTCACCAATATTCTCCGCGAGGATGGGAAAAATTACTGGTTCAATGCGGAGAGATTTCTGCGGACAGCGGAAGAATACAACTTTACAGTTTCAAGCATGATGAGAGACATCGAATTATCAGAGTATGTGGAGGAAGAAGAGATTCCAAGTCTTAAGACGCTTCGCAGATTACTCAATTATTGTGAATATCCAGATGAGAAGCTTGTGGTCGGAATTCAGGCGATTAAACGGATTGGAAAAGCGCTGTACGGGAATCAAAATGCGTTCCTTGAAAATATCGATGAAGAGAGTCTTAGCTGCATGGCAGAGCAGTATCTGAAGATTCGGGAACAGTGAAAGTAAAATCCTGTGAAACAGAAAAGTGGCCAAAAGAGTGTCCACATGCAGGAACGGTTCCATGATAAGATAAGGCATACCCGGAAAGTAAACCACAAGTTCAATGCAAATGCCGGAGAGAAGTGGAATAATAGGAGTACATCAGAACACCGGCGGATGCATCAGAATACCGAACAGATCAGGAGGAACAACTCGATATGACGTTGAACGAACTTTTCGCAATTCAGGAAGCAGACGTAACAAAAGAATTCCTGTTGAAAGCCGGCTGGAGTGAGATCGCAGAAGAACCGGCGGAGATATTCCGGCGGAGCAGGCTGGTTCCTGACAGAGTGGAATCACATAAGGAATACAAAAGTTAAAAGAGAAATATGAGTGAGGTAGCTCAGCCATGGTAGAGCAGAGAAACCAAGCCGATCATGGGTGTGGTCGGTACAGCAAAAGATCTATTGTCGCTGGTTCGATTCCAGCCCTCACTCCTGAAACATGAAAACTCACAGTCAACGTACAAAAGAATGGAGACGAGATCACAAATGAACACAGGATCTGCAATCGAAACTGAAAGATTATTCCTTCTCCCAAGCCGGACGGACAGAGACTCCGAGGCATTTTTACAAATGCTGCGGGATGATGGCGACTTCTACATATTCTGCGGAGTCAGCCCATCCGAAAAACATGTGATGGGGTTTGCCAACTACTTTGAGAGAACCGATCATGAGCTTTGCACCTATTCCATTTTTCCCAAACAGCAGAAAGACAAGTTTATTGGTTACGTAGGCGTACATAGAGAAATGGAAGACGAATACGAAATTGAATTTTATATCGCCAGAGAATACCGAAGAAACGGCTACTGTGAAGAAGCCAGCCGAGAGCTGATTAATCAGCTCTTTGGTGATGGGGTTTCTGCAAACGGAAAGAATCTTTTCATCGATAAGCTGTATGTGACAACCCAGACAGAAAATGAACCAACGATCAGCCTGCTGCGGAAGCTGGGGTTCAGAGAAGTAGAGGACGGCCCGGTCATGGTTGTGCTGGGTAACATTTTCGAAAAAGAAGATAATTTTTTCGCACACGAAGTAGTAAAACTGGTACTGACAAAGGAGGAGTTTTCTGATGGCAATTAAATTTGAAGAACTGAGAAAATATGTTGCACGCAATGTCCGCTTATCCATCTGTTTTGAGGATGGTTATTACCACGATTATCTGATGATGTCAGACATTCCGGAACAGAAATATGCCGGCTTTTACATCTATGGAGTCGGAATGGTGGATGTGGAATTTTCCAGAGATGTCTATACGGCTTTGCCGGAACCGGAAGGAGAATGTTGGTGCAGTAAAGATGATACAATGAATCCGGCGATGGAACTTATGATTTCGGAAGAACCGCGGGATATCAAACGGAGTGTGGAACAGAAGCTTTTGTTCCGGGATCTAAAACCGTATCTGCAGATCGGCAGACATTTTTCTATCGTAAATCGAAATGACTGGTCATCTGAATACTATGAATATCGGAGTGAGATACCGGAGAAATACGATGATATGTATGTGTACGGCATCGGAATGGAAGAGTGTCCACATGTTGAGAAAATGTGGATGGATGTTCAGTATGAAACGGTTCACAGAAAGCAGATGGTGATTGTGCTTTCCAATCAGCCGAGAGAAGATCTGAGAACAGAATAAAAGAGAACTTTTTATGCAACGGAAAAAGGAAAGGAAGAGAGCCAGAGATATGGATAGAGATCACACGTTTGATTTACCAGATTTAACAGAAGACTTCTGGAAAACCGTTGTGTTTGCACAGGAGGATCCCCCTTCTGGAATGGGCGGCCCGGGATGTGTATGTCTGCTCAGCAAAGAGGGAAAAGAGTATATTTTCGGATTTGAAGAGACACCATTTTACAAAAGTACCGAGCTTTTCCCGATCTTTGAGACGACCGATGAAAGAATTGGTTATCGTCATAAATATAAAGCAGAAGATCACGGCTGGAAATATCTGGAGAAAGAAAATGCACTGATCCGGGAAGACATTCTGGATGAGTACAGCAAAGCGGCTGCGGAGGCGAAACGGGAAAAGGAAAATTTCTGGCATTTTTATGCCATCGATCTGGCCGGCCGGGCAATTGGCGTGGAGCATCTGGAACGATATGATTACATCGGAAGCGTTCTGTACAGGGAAAGAATGGATCGGAAAATGGCGGAACGCCGGAAAAAACGCGAGAAGGAGAAACTGACGGAGAACGAATTTAACTGGAAGCCGATGCATGTGAACAATATTCCGGATAATTCTGAGATGGGCGTTTACGCACTGTTGATGAGAAGGAATGACGGAAAAATCAAGGGTGTAAAATACTCGATTCTGTATCAGTACGAGGAGCACAGCCCGATGCTGATATACAGTGATGCAAAGGTGGAAGCCTATATTCTTTTCTACGCGGATTACGATGATATCATCGGTCCGTGGGATTATCATTCTGTCAGCAGACAGGAATGTGCAGAGCTTTACGGAAAAGAAAATCATTTTCCGCCGGAATTGGCATATTATGACTGGATTACGTTTTCAGATGGTGATATTCATAACTTCGGCAGATTTCTCCGCACATTCCAAAGTCTGGAAGAAGCTAAAGCATATGCGATGTATTATGCGAATGTGAACAGCGGCGGAATCAACAAGAAAACAATTCTGAAACAGGAGGAGGAATCCAGAATCGAAGATCATGTGAACCGTATTGCACATTACGAAGCATATCAGATGTATCGAAAATATTATAAAGAAATTCTGGATGCTATCAGCGAAGAAAACTGTTTCCCGGATTCCTGCAGCGGAGGCGGTGTATATCTGCGGGAGGCAATTTTAAAGAAAGTGCCGGAGATCACAGAAGAACAGCTCAGGATGATCTGGAGAGAACTTCCATTTGTGATTGAGAAGAGAACGCAGGACTGGATTGAACGGGAAAAGCAGTTCAGTGAAAATTATATCCGAAAGGCCAAAAAGCGGAAACCCGGGAAAACGAAAAGAACCGCAGATCAGATCGGGAAATAAAGGAGAGGTGCAATATGGGTATTTTAGAATTTCTGGAATGTTTTGATCCACTGACGGAAATCTGCGTTGAAGATGCCACGGAAGTCGTGTTTGAAGGAAGGGCAGAAGATTTTCCTGAAGAAAAGGATAAGGCCTATATCATCGTTCCGTCTCGCACAAACAACAGAGATGGCGTGATTAGGCTGTTTGTTTCGAAACAGGAATATTTGGAGAAAAAGTGCGGGCAAAATAAAATATATGTACTGGATGCACTTTTGGCTATTCTGTATTCTGTTATGAGAAAAAATTCTGAAGCAAAACAGGTATTTCTTACCATGGTGGAAAAAGCGGAGGACTATAATGAAATACTGCAGAAGTGGGAAAAAGCTCCTGAGAAAGAAAAAGAGCCGCTTGAACGGGAAAAACAGGGGAGATGGAAAGCTTTTCTGGAGGAAAAAGAGCATCTTCTTCGGGAAATGAAACAAATAGAACCACTTTGGGATATTTCGGGTCAGTGGATCGGATACAGCCAGGAAGAGCTGGAGTATTTTGCAGAGTATCTGGTAAGAAGAAAGAACATGCTTCTGGAAAGAAAACACACGCTGGAAGCACAAAGCTGGGCACAATGCCATGAAGATGAACTTTGCCAGATCATGAAAGCGGACTACCCAAATGAGGGGATTGCAGCGTTGGCACTGGAAAAGCAGTATGGACTGGATGAACAGCAGGCCAGAATGATTTTCGATTTGAGATTTCGATTCATGTTTGGAACAGCCAGAGATCTGGTAGAACGAGACAATATGGTAATTGGACGTATGCTTGAAATTTTTCTGAAAGATGAGGGAGGGGCAGAAGGATGATTTTCCTGGCGGGATCTGCGGCGAGCGGAAAAACGAAAAAAGCGGTTGCATATGGCTGGAAAGAGCGAAAAACCAGCGAGGATGGAGTTCTCCTTTTTTCACTGCAGCATGAAAAGAAGGAGATGTGGAAGATTCTGCAGAGCATGTACGGGCAGGAGGAGCTTTCCAAGATAGAAATTGATGATACACCAGCGATGATGGTGGAGAGAATGGCAGAAATCATAGCGCAGAAAGCAGAGAATGGAGCAATTTCTGTTTTTGTGATTGATGAAGTGCCGATGATGACAAGCAGAAAAAATTTTGCCGACAGAAAAGAAGAGCTGCGGTATATGATTGGCTTGCTGGGAAACTGCGAGAAAAAAGAACATGTTGTGATTGTAGCCGTTATTCCAGTGTCGAAATACTGTACAGAAATGCAGAAGAAAAAAGAAGTAAGTACCTGTTATGGAGAAATAGAAAAACCAGAAAATTGTCTGGTTTTCGTATAGACAAGAACCTGTCCACATATGGGATACGGCAGGTGGTAAGATAGCAGGTAGAAAGAGACAACAGAAGGATTACCAGTAAAAGCTCCAAGGGAGGTAGCAGCGAATGATTCTTTACAAATACACAGCAGACTGTTCAAAACTGAATCTGGAACAGGAGGATTCAACGAAGGAAGGATATGAGCGTCTCTATTCCAGACGGAGTGATGCTGCGGAATGGAACAGCAAGTTTTACACTGCCTACCGTACAGAAAAGAAGTTTTTCATTATGATCAGTGATATTCTGAATGGTCAGATGACGATTGTGGCTGCACTTGAGATGGAAGTGGTTCCCCGGGTATGTGTGGATTGTATTCAGAAGATACTGCCGGAAATTGAGTTGCTTGCGTATGAGGAGATCACAAATGATGCGTTTTGCAAAGAACTGGTTCGGGCAGAACGGAATAACTGGACGGAGTGTTACAGCGGGTCGCTGAAGGAAAAATTAAAACTTGCGATAGAACCAGAACATCACAGTTTTTTTGAACCTGTTGCGTATCAGGTAAGTGAACGGATTTATACCGCTCAAAATATGACCAGACAAAAGCAGGCGGAGCAGATGCAGGAAATTATGGCATCGGAAAGCTTCTATGACGAAATGGAGCGGATTTACGCCCCGGAAAATGAAAAACGTTTTGTTGGGCATCCGGTTCATTATCTGATCACAGCCGGTGACAAAGCGGCTGCGGATGATATGATAGATCTTCTGATTCCGGCACTGCTGGAGAATCAACGATTGCTGAGCGGCAGAGTTTACGATGTGCAGAAGATGACATACAAGGCAGAGCGGGAAGATAATTTTGACAATATTTTCTCCAGTGCTAGAGGCGGAACAGTGATTCTGAATCTGGAAGGTGAAAAGAGTACAGGAATGTATGCCACCGGCAATTATGATCTGGCGAAAACACTTGGGAAGAAACTGAATGAGTATGGAAATTCTACATTGTTTATCTTTGTGGACATTTCCGGAAGCCGCAGCGTATCGGATGAGACGATAGCGGAAATTCTTTCCAACGCGGATCTGATTCAGATTCAGGAAGGCCAGGGAGATCTGGAACGGGCGACGGGCTATTTGAAACGTCTGGCGGATAAGACAGAGTATCACGACTACACGATAGAAGAGCTGACGCGGTATCTTCCGAAAGAAAAGAAATTGTATTCTGTATCGGATATCTTTTCTGCCTACAACAGATGGTACGGAAGCGGATTAAAAACGCATATTTACAAGGCCTACAAACAAAAAGACCTCGTCAAAATTCAACTGAAAAAGAAGACAGACAAGCCGTATGTGGAGCTGCAGAAAATGGTAGGCCTGTCGGATGTAAAGAAAGTGACAGATGAGATTCTGGCGGCGGCCAAAATGCAGAAAATGCGGAAACAGATGGGTCTTCCGGGGGTTCAGTCATCCATGCATATGCTGTTTTCCGGAAATCCAGGGACAGCAAAGACAACCGTGGCGCGTCTGCTATCCCAGGTCTTGAAGGAAGAGGAAGTGCTGAAATATGGCCACATTGTAGAGTGCGGCAGACAGGATCTGGTCGGAAAATATGTCGGCTGGACGGCACAGATTGTTGAGAGTAAATTTCAGGCGGCGCGTGGCGGCATTCTGTTTATCGATGAGGCGTATTCTCTTGTAGAAGACAACCGCACGTATGGCGCCGAGGCGATCAATACCATTGTGCAGGAGATGGAGAATTACCGGGATGAGGTCATTGTCATTTTTGCAGGATATCCGGAGAAGATGCAGGAGTTTCTGGAGCAGAATGAAGGTCTTGCAAGCCGCATTGCCTTTCACCTGAATTTCCCGGATTACTCACCGGTAGAACTGACGCAGATTCTGGATCTGATGCTGGAAAAATCGGAATACCGGATGGACGAAAGAACAAGGGAAAAATGCTTTTCCATCTGCGCCGATGCATGCCGGGAAGAAAATTACGGCAATGGACGGTTTGTCAGAAACCTGCTGGACCACGCTATCATGCGCCAGGCAGACCGCCTCATTCGGGAACATCAGAATGGTACGCTGGAAAAAGAGGAGGCCTGTCTTCTGACGGCGGACGATTTCGAGATGATCGGCCTGAAAAAGAAACCGCAGAGCCGGCAGATCGGATTTTGTGCCGGGTGAACAGCATAAAAAATCAGCAAAAAAAATTAAACCAGCGGTTAAGTGCAGAAAACGAAAGCATGTGATACAGTATATACATGAAGATTGCGGGAGTGCAAAGCACGTAGCAATCTGGTATCAAAGGGGTCAAAAAACCTTTTGACCCCAACGTCTATATATAACAAAACACAGATATTCACAAAAAGACCAGAAAGGGGGAGTGAACACATGAAGTTAAGCGAGCTGTTGAATGTGTTGAAAACAGCAGAAACTGCGGAAGAGATGGATGTGAGACGAGAAGAAATCGCAGCGCTGATTCCGGCCGTACGAACCATGTTTGGCTATGATCAGAAGAACAGTGCACATCAGTATGACTTATGGATGCATTCCCTCCATGTGGTCTGCAATCTTCCGCGGAGGATGGAAAATGACATGGTCTATCTGGCGGCGCTGCTGCACGATATCGGAAAGCCGGAAGCGCAGTTCAGGGGAAAACGCGAGGGTGATCCGGACATGCATTACTACGGTCATCCCGAAAAAAGCATGGAAATCGTGCGCGACGTCGTGGTCCCGGAGCTGGACCGGCAGGGGTATGTGATTCCGTGTTTCGATGTACAGGAGCTCCTGTATTATGTGAAGTATCATGATGACCACGTCAGTGTGAAATTAAAGCACGTCAGACGCCATACGAAAATGGCCAGCTTTGCGATGTTTCAAAACCTGATGCTGCTACAGCTGGCAGATGCCAAAGCACATATCCAGATCCCTGTTATCGCCGAACGGGCAGAAATCTGCGGACGGCTTGCCGGGGAGGAAGGCAGACTTCTCTATCAGAAAATTCTGGATGGGGAGTAGGCTGATGAGCCGAAGCTGTAAAAAAACGCCCGTCAGCAAAGGCCGATGCAAAAATTTCCGTTGGGCAAAGCGCGCGGCAAATAAGAGGGTTCGACGGGCGAAAACACTGTGGGGAAAATCAAAAGCATTTCGAAAAATTTCTGAGACATGGGATATCTGCGACTGGAAATTTTACGGTGAGAGACCCTGAAATCCGAATCGGGAAGAAAAAAATCACTGGGGAAAATGCTATTACAGAAAATGATCTGGAAAAGATGCATGAAACCATGGATGAATTATGAATCAAGATCCCGAAAGGAAATCCTGAGCTGGGGACAGAAGACAGAAACACTAAAATAACAGAATAAGGCGGTAGTTTAACGGGCAAAACCTGTGCAGAAAAAAAGGGTTCATGTTTGTGGAACACACAGCAACTTTTTGAGGAGAATAGGGAGGCACAGAATGCAGGTTCAAGTCCTGCCCGCCTTACGCGAGTGAGGTAGCTTAAAAGAAAGAGCGCGAAAAAACGGTCATGTGCGTGACCGTAACGGCAAACTTTTTTCCAGTGGTAATGGCGAAGATGCCGGTTCAAATCCGGCCCTCACTCAGAAAAAAACAGAAGAGCAAACGAGAAAGAATGGAGTCCACAGATCCAGAAAAGGATGTATGGAGAAAACAGTGGAAGGAAAGGAGCGGCAGCGATGGATTTTGCAGAATGGATACGGGAGCAGGCGACAAAAACTTATACAGAAAATGGAGCAGCAGCACGGAACACAACCGGCGATGCGCGGCTGGATCTGTTTGCGACAATTGGATCCCTGCGCAGAGCGGATCCGGAAAGAATTGAGCTTCTGTTTGCGGAAGCATATCAGGCAGACCCGCTGTTCGCGTTGAAAATCCTGTTTTATGCGCGTGATATCCGGGAAGGTCTCGGCGAGAGACGTGTCTTTCGGATTCTACTACAGTATCTTGCCGAGTACCATCCGCAGGCAGTCATTGCCAACCTTGACCTGATTGGTGTTTTCGGCCGTTTTGACGACTGGTACTGCCTGATCGGAACTGGCGTTGAGGACGAGATGTGGAGTGCCATGAAGCAGCAGCTGGAAGCAGATCTGAAAAACTTCCAGGAGGGAAAAAGCGTTTCCCTGCTTGCTAAATGGATCAAAACGGCAGACTCTAAAAATACGGAGACGAGAAAACTCGGCATTCTGACGGCGCAGAAACTCGGCTATCCGGTTTACAACTTCAAAAGAATCGTCCGTTCCCTGCGGAAATATATCGGTGTGCTGGAAGTGAAAATGTCAGAAGGAAAGTGGGAGGAGATCGTTTACCCGGAGGTCTCCGGAAGAGCCATGATGATTTACAGGAACGCATTTCGAAAACATGATGAAAAGCGTTTTAACCAGTATCTGGCGAAGGCACTGGATGGAAAAGAAAAGATTCATGCGGAGACGCTGTACCCGTACGATCTCGTGGAAAAAGTTCTGTATGGACGTCAATGGAATCAGGTATTGGAGGCGCAGTGGAGGCAGCTGCCGGATTATGTGGCGCAGGAAACGAATGCAATTGTCATTGCAGATGTTTCCGGTTCCATGAGTGGAAGACCCTTGGCGACATCCATTGGTCTTGCTATTTACTTTGCAGAGCGGAACCGGGGCGCTTACCACAATCTTTTCATGACGTTCAGCCAGAAGCCGGAATTTGTTTCTCTGAGAGGGGAAACCCTGTTGCAGAAAATCAAATACGTCGAGCGTACGGAATGGGGGATGAATACTAATCTTCAGGCTGCATTTGAGCGGGTTCTGGAAACAGCGATGGATCACGATGTACCGCCGGAAGAAATGCCGAAAGCGCTGATCGTTGTATCTGACATGGAGATCGACAGATGCGGAGACCGCAATTGGACGTTTTATGATCATATGAAAGAAAAGTACGAGTATTGCGGCTACCAATTGCCGAATATTATTTTCTGGAATGTAGACAGCCGAAACGATATTTTCCATGCCGACAGTCGGAGAAAAGGTGTCCAGCTATACAGCGGCCAGTCGGTTACGACATTCCAGAATCTCCTGAACAATATTGACAGCACACCGGTCAAATCGATGGAAAAAGTGATTGAGAGCGAGCGGTACGCATGCGTCAGAACTGGAAATGCGGCATGAAAATGTTAAAGTTAGCAGTATGGATAGAAAGCTTTCAAAAGATGTAAAGCTGATATTGGAAAATAGAATGTAGAAGAATAAAGGAAAAGAGGACACTATGGCATCAAGCATGATTCACTTGGCAATTGTACAGGAGATGAGAAAGAAAGTCTCGTTTCGAGATATCAACCGCCTGTTCCTTGGGGTGATTCTGCCGGATGGGGCGGTGGCGGGAAATAGCCATTTAAAGAAGAAAATCTGCGAAAATACCAGATACACATACGATCTCGAATGTTTCCGCGACAGATACGGGAAATACATGGAGAAGGATGATTTATATCTCGGCTATTATCTTCATCTGATCCAGGATATGCTATATCGGAGATTTATGTATGGGGAGCATGGCTGGAATTCGAGCGTTCCTGGAAATGTAGAAAAACTGCATCGTGACTACGAGATATTAAATGAATATGTTTCGAAAAAATATGGCCTTTTCCAGGAAATGATCCAGGAGCTGGATCTTACAGAAGATCCATTGGCACAGCTTGCTGAATTTGATGTGAAAGGTCTTATAAAAGAAGTACGCAGGGAATTTACCCAGAGAAAAGAAGAGAAACTGTCCATCCTTACCAGACAAATGGCCAACGAGTACATCGTACGCGCGACGGAATTCTGCGTGGAAGAGCTAAAGGCACTGTCCAAAGGGAAATCAGGTCTGGACAGTACTGTGTGGAGCTGGGAAAAACCAGAAAATATATCACATGAAAAATTAAACCAGAAGTTAAATGCAAAAATCGAAAATATGTAATATAGTATATACAGAACAAAGCACGGACATTCACAAAAAGAACAGAGACGTGCAGAAAGCAGGAATGCAGCAGACACATTTATGAGTGCAGAACGCAGGCATACAATGTGGGATGTATGAAGCCATGGATGAATTATGAACCAAGGTCTCTGAAGGAAATCCTGAGCTTTAGAGAGAAGGCAGAGGCAGGAAAATAGCATCTCCACCGATGATATAAAGCAAGTCAGGGTGGAACAGCATTTGATACACATCAGTATCCACAAAAAATGTGGCTGAAAATAAGGCGGTAGTTTAACGGGCAAAACCTGTGCAGAAAAATGTTTCATGTTTGTGGAACGTACAGCAAATTTTTCGTAGAGGATAAGGCACAGAATGCAGGTTCAAGTCCTGCCCGCCTTATGCGATTGAGATAGCTCAAAAGAAAGGAGCGGCAGCGATGGAACAGATCATCGAAAGCGAGCGGTATGCGTGTGTCAGAACAGGGATGTGGAAGAAAAGATGTAAAGTTGTGATTGGAAAACAGGATGTAGGAGAATAAAAGAAAAACGGACGCTGCGTTTCAAAGATGAAGCAGTGTCCGTTTTTTACTATATGTAAGATACCGGGGTCAAAGGGGTCAAAAAGCCTTTTGACCCCAACATCTATTTAAGAAAAGTTGACAGTTGAAAAATTATGCAAAATACTCTCCCGCCAGTTCCTTAAACGCCGGCAGTGCCCGCGCAATCTGTGCGGTGGTAACGCAATAAGCAATCCGCACGAATCCCGGTGCACCGAAGTCATCGCCGGGTACAAGAAGAAGTTCGTACTTTTTCGCTTTCTCACAGAACGCATACGCGTCCGGTTCCGGAGTTTTCATGAAGAGATAGAAAGCGCCGTCCGGGTGAACGCAGGTGAAGCCGTAGGCGGTTAATGAATCATACAGCAGATCGCGGTTTTTCTTGTAGACCGAAAGATCAGAAACCTGTCCTGCGCATTTGGCGATGACGTGTTGGATCAGGCTTGGTGCGCAGACGAAGCCGAGGGCGCGTCCGGCGCCGCAGACGGCTGCGTAGATGGTTCTTGCATCATCGACCTCATCCGGAACGAGAACGTAGCCGATACGCTCGCCCGGCAGGGAGAGGGATTTGCTGTAGGAGTAGCAGACCAGCGTGTTTTTGTAATATTTTGTCAGATACGGAACTTCCACGTCTCCGTAGACAAGCTCGCGGTACGGTTCATCAACGATCAGATAAATCGGATGACCGTATTCGGCAGATTTTGTTTCCAGAAAAGCAGCGAGCTTCTGAATGTTTTCTTCGGTGTAGACAACGCCGGACGGATTGTTCGGGGAATTGACGAAAACGCCTTTGGTGTGTGCTGTGACAGCGGCCGAGAGGCGGTCAAAGTCGATCTGGAACGTGGAAGAATCAGCCGGCGTTTCGATCATGGCTGCGCCTGCAGATTCGATGAAAACACGGTATTCCGGAAAGTACGGGGTAAATACGATATACTCGTCGCCCGGAACGGTTAAAGCGCCAAGGACGATGCGGAGCGAAGCGGCTGCACCGCAGGTCATGTAGAAGTTGTCGGCATGGAACGCGGTACCAAAGCGTTTGTTCAGGTCGGCTGCAACGGCGGCGCGGGTATCGGCATCGCCCTGCGCGGAGGTGTAGCCGAAGAGATAGTAATCGTCTTTGGAATCGAGCAGCTCCTTGATGGTCTCATGAACGGAGGCCGGAGCCGGCACGTTTGGGTTTCCGATACTGAAATCAAAGACGTTTTCTGAGCCGATCTCGGCAGCGCGTTTTTTACTGTATTCGAAAATCTCGCGGATTACCGATTTTTTTGTGCCGAGAGTTACCATTTTTTCTGAAATCATGTGTCAATCCTCCTGAAGTAAATTGTTTGCCGCTGTTTTAAATGAACTGTAAATATTATTCTTTTTTTCTGCTTTTTCCTTATTTTAGCAGACAAAGACTGAATTGTAAATGCAGCATTTTCGGTCTCATGCTCCCGCAGGCTGAAAAGATGGCGGAAGCACACCACGAGTGATACCAGCAGACTACCGAGCCGCACGGACGGAAGAAATCGGGAAATTTGTGCGGCGACGGCAAACCCGGAGAACGAGACAATTGAGCGCAGATTGTGTGGCTGGATAATGAGAATCAACGAAAACGTCAGATAAAACGCCGCAAGAAGAAGCGCCGGCCGCAGATCCGGCAGGAGGCCGAGCAGCACGCCGAACGAGACAGAGATCGCCTTTCCGCCTTTCGCAGGCTGCAGAAACGGCCATGCGTGTCCGGCCACCGGGGCGAGCAGAATCAGGGCGAAAATCCAGGAACTCATCGAAACAGCGGAACTGTGCGCCGCCAGAAACACCGGCAGAAATCCCTTCCCGATATCGCACAGGACGCAGAGCAGTCCAATCCGCGGTCCGGCCACTGAAAAGGCGTTGAAGGCACCGGGATTCTGATCTTCATTCACAGTTCGGACATCCACGTGGCAGAAGTATTTTGGAATCAGGTACGAGTACAGTACGCTACCCGAGAGATACCCGAAAAAACTATAAAACAGATAAGCAGTAAGCATCATAAGCAGTTACTCCGAAACTAATTTTTCCAAAAGGTGTGTAATTGCCGTTCCCGCCTGCGGATGGCTGTTTTGATGCTGGGCATCGCGCATCGCAATCTGACGTGCATCATCGCGGGCGAGCGAAATACCGGCCTCTGCCAGCTCTTTCTGATGTGCGCCGGTCACGGACATTCCGCGGGAGACAAAAAAAGTACGGTTTTTTGTTTCGCAACCCGGAATCGGATCAGTGTGGACGAGCGGAACGCGCCGCACAGCGGCCTCGGTACTGCTTAAGCCCCCGGGCTTTGTAAACAGCACATCGGCAGCGGCCATATATTCCGCAACGTGGCGTGTAAAACCGATGATATGTACATTTGGGTTCTTATGGAACTGCAGCCGGAGCGAACGCATCCGCTTTTTATTATTTCCGCAGATGATCACAGCCTGTTCGCCGTTTTCCAGCCGGGAAACGAGTTCATGTGCGAGCAGATGCACTTTGCCGAATCCCATACTGCCGCTCATGACGAGAAACAGCGGAGCATCCTCGGGAAGACCGAGATGGCGGCGCACATCCTCTTTGGATGCAGGGCGCGCAAATGCGGGCCGCACCGGAATACCGAGAGGAAGCAGTTTTTCTTCCGGGATGCCGCAGGATGCAAACTCCGGGATCAGATCCTTGTGCGGAACCACATAGTAATCGCAGTTCGTCTCTTCCCAGAACGGAATGCACGCGTAATCGGTGGCAATGGCAACGCAGGGAATCGTCAGCCGTCCTTTCTGCTTCATCCAGGTCAGTGTTTCCGCCGGATAAAGATGTGTGGTGACAACGGCATTAAAATGGTTTTGATCAATATAATCTGCAAGCGCATTTCCAAGCCGCGCATTTGCATAGTAAACGGGGGATTTCCAGGGAAATTTCCGTACCAGCTCACCAAGCTGATAGAGTGCGCCGAAGCCGGCCGGAAAAACGGAGACGAGCTTCACATAAGCTCCGCCGACCAGTGCGGAGGTATGCTTTCGCCCGAGGCTCATCAGATCCAGAACCTCGGCTTCGTGGTGATAAAAATTCAGACTTTCTTTTAATGCAGAGGCCGCAGCATTGTGGCCACCGCCAGTATTGCAGGATAAAATCAGTACCTTCATAAGAAAACTCCATTCTTTTGTTGTATCCCGAAGAGAACCTGAAAAAGGGGATGCCGATGTTTTGTTTTCAGACACGCTTTAGTATAGAACGCTGTTATTTTTCGGACAATCCACAAAATGAGAAAAGTGTCTGATATAACAGAAAAGCGACAGGCAGCAGAAACACCGGGGAGACGCAGACGGAGCATCCACCTACGGATCAAGATATTGAGAGAAAGGAAAGAAACGACGGATGCCTGAAAAATTGGCAAAATAGAATAAAATCGAAAGAAAAAGAAACGAAAAACAGGATAAAATGCTGAAAAATCAATTGACATCCACTCCAAAACTTCGTATCATAAAGACAGAATGGGGCGCGTTCGGAAAGCAATCTGCGCACCGGAAAATACAGGAGGTAAGCTTAAAATGGGTAAATGGCAGAGAAGTCTTTACCAGCCGGTTCTGCCGCTGGGAAAAGACGGAAAAAGGGTAACAGGAAGCGCGGAACATATCGCACTTTCCAGAAAAGCAGCAGGCGAGGGTATGGTTCTGGTGAAAAACGAGAACGAGACATTGCCGCTCGCAAAAGGCACAAAAGTAGCTTTATTTGGAAAAGGAACGATTGATTACGTAAAAGGCGGCGGCGGAAGCGGTGACGTTACGGTCGAGTATATCCGCAACTTCTACGAAGGCATGAAGATCAAAGAAGCCGAGGGGGAGGTTTCTCTGTTCCATGAACTTCCGGAATTCTATGAGAAAAATGTAAAAGAACAGTATGCTGCAGGCGCTGTACCGGGCATGACAAGAGAGCCGGAAGTACCGGACGAGCTGGTAACAAAAGCAAAAGCATATACCGATACCGCAATCATCACCATCTGCCGTTTCTCCGGCGAGGGCTGGGACCGCAAATGCCAGATCACCGAGGAAGGCTATGAGCTGTTTGAGGATGAGAAAAAACAGATCGAGCTGAGCGCCAGCATCTTCGAAAACGGCGACTTCTGCCTGACAAACGGCGAAGCAGCCATGGTAGAAAAAGTAAAAGCAAACTTTAAAAATGTCATCGTTGTCATGAACGTCGGCGGTATGGTTGATACCAGCTGGTTCAAAGACTGCAAAGAGATTCCGGCGGTGCTGATGGCATGGCAGGGCGGCATGGAAGGCGGCCTCGCGGCAGCGGACGTTGTAACAGGCGGCGTCAACCCATCCGGTAAACTGGTTGATACCTACGCAGCAACCCTCGAGGATTATCCATCCACCGAGAACTTCCATAAATCCGTTTATTACGTGGATTACAACGAGGATATCTACGTTGGCTACCGTTATTTCGAGACGATTCCTGGCGCAGCGGAGAAGGTCAATTATCCGTTCGGCTTCGGTCTTTCCTACACCAGCTTTGAGACAGAAGTTCTGGGGGCAGAAGAGAAGGATGGAAAGATTGTTGTAAAAGCAGCTGTTACCAACACCGGAAAACGTGCCGGAAAAGAAGTTGTACAGCTCTACTATGGCGCACCGCAGGGCAAGCTTGGCAAGCCGGCCAAAGAGCTTGGCGCTTACCGGAAAACAAGACTGCTGCAGCCAGGCGAGACACAGAGAGTCGTTCTTTCCTTTACAGTGGAAGATATGGCATCTTTTGATGACCTTGGAAAGGTTGCAAAATCTGCCTATGTTCTTGAGGCAGGAAGCTACGTCTTCTACGTTGGAAACAATGTAAGAGATGCGAAGAAACTGGACTTCACCTACGATCTGGCAGAGGCAGAAGTGACTGCACAGTACACCAGCCTTGCCGCTCCGCATAAGCTGGAAAAACGTCTCCTTGCGGATGGAACCTACGAAGCGCTTCCGACCGATAACGGCCCTGTCGAGGAAGAAGGACTGGAGCGTCAGGATAAGCTGACTCTGGAAGGCTTCCTCCCGGCAGTCAAAGCACAGGAGAGAAAGAGCTTTGGCGAGCTTATGGAAGCAGCAAAGACGAATCCGAACCTGATGAATGTGGTCGAAGGAAAAGAAACGCTCGACGAGTTTGTAGATAAGCTTCCGACAGAAGCACTCATTCATCTGCTCGGCGGTCAGCCGAACACAGGAGTTGCCAATACGTTTGGCATGGGAAATCTGCCTGAGTACGGCATCCCGAATATCATGACCGCAGACGGACCGGCAGGCCTTCGCATTCAGCCGCAGTGTGGCGTCAACACGACCGCATGGCCGTGCGCAACATTGCTTGCCTGCACCTGGGATCCGGAGCTGATCGAAGAGATCGGTAAAGCCGGCGGAGAGGAAGTCAAAGAAAACAACATCGGCATCTGGCTGACCCCGGCTGTCAATATTCACAGAAGCCCGCTCTGCGGAAGAAACTTTGAGTATTATTCCGAGGATCCGCTTGTAGCCGGAAAATCCGGTGCGGCAATGGTACGCGGTATGCAGTCCGAGCATATCGGGGCAAGTGTGAAACACTTCTGCTGCAACAACAAAGAAACAAACCGAAAAGACAGCGATTCCCGCGTTTCCGAGCGTGCGCTGCGTGAGATTTACCTGAAAGCCTTCGAGATCATTGTAAAAGAGGCAGATCCATACACAATCATGTCGTCCTACAACCTGATCAACGGCGTTCAGGCATCTGAGAACAAGGATCTTTTGACCGGTATTCTGCGCGGTGAGTGGGACTTTAAGGGAATGGTAACGACCGACTGGTGGACACACGGCGAGCATTACCGCGAGACAAAAGCCGGAAATGATATCAAGATGGCAAACGGATACGAGGAGCGCGTACAGGAGGCATTTGAGAAGGGATACATCACCCGCGACGAAATCGCTCTTTGTGCAAAACGAATCCTGACCATGATTCTTCGCATGGACTGATGTGGATGCATGTGAATAAATAAAGAAAAGTGTGGATAACACATAAAAAAATCGTATGCTGTTGTGGAAAAAGCAACAGCATACGATTTTTTACTTTCCGGACAGGATTCTTTCCTGTTTACACGGCAATGATCTGTAGCAAGACTCTGGCGACCGCAGCGCAGTAAAAACGAGCGGAAACTACAGGAAAAAAACTGTTTTCAGGCGGCAGCCTTCTGTAGCTCTGCCATGATCTTAAATTCCCGCACGACCATAACGATGCTGACTGATGCGGCTGCAAGGTCTGCAATCGGTGCAGTGTACATCACGCCGTCAATGCCGAAGAGATACGGAAAAATCAGCAGCAGCGGAAGCAGGAAAATAATCTGTCTCGTCAGCGAAAGAAAAATACCCTTCTTCGGTGCTCCGATTGAGGTAAAGAAGTTTGAGCTGACCGGCTGGATACCGTTCAGGAATGTGAAAAACAGGAAAATGCGGAAGTACCGCTCTGCAAAATGCAGGTACTCTTCTGAACCGGAACCAAAAATGCCGATAATCTGGCGCGGAAAGAACTGGAAGCAGAGGAAGGCGACGATGGAAATGGCAGTCGCCGCAAAAACTGCTTTTTTATAGGCGTCCTTCACGCGGTCATATTTCTGCGCACCGAAGTTGAAGCTGACAATCGGCTGAAGTCCCTGGGAAATGCCGATAACAAAGGAGAAGAACAGCATATTCACCTTTGAAATAATGCCGGCGCATGCAAGCGGAATGTCGCTTCCATAGACGGAATTGGAGCCGTAGTAGGTCAGTGTGTTGTTCATAACGATCTGAACAACCATCATTGCCACCTGATTGAATGCCGGAGTTGCACCAAGCGCAGCGATCCGTGCCCAGCAGGCCATGTTCGGCTTCAGATCGGAAAGAGAAAGCGGCAGCGTTTTAAAACCGCGCAGATAGAAGACAACAAGCGCGAATGATAAAATCTGTCCGGTGATCGTGGCGAGCGCTGCACCTGCCATGCCCATGTGGAAAACGAAGATGAACAGCGGGTCGAGAATCGTGTTGACGATCGCGCCGACCAGGTTGCACAGCATGGAAAATTTCGGGCTGCCATCCGCGCGGATCAGGTTGGAGCCGCCGATTGTGACGATCAGAAACGGGAAGCCGATGGAGGTGATTCTGGTGTAAGTACAGGCGTAATCAATGACGTCCGGTGTTGCACCAAAGAGAAGCATCATCGGGCGCAGAAAAAGCTGAACGGCAACGCAGAGAATCACACCGAGGATTGCCAGCATGGAGATGGCACTTCCAACATAAGATTTCGCGTGCTCCGGCTCTCGTCTGCCCATGCAGAGATTGAAGTTTGCAGCACCGCCGATGCCGCAGAGCAGACCGATGGATGTGCAGACCATGCTGAGTGGGAACGCTACGTTGGTCGCTGCGTTTCCGAGCACGCCGATGCTGTGACCGATAAAGAGCTGGTCTACCATGTTATAGAGGGCGCTGACGAGCATCGCGATGACGCTCGGAATCGCAAAACGCCGCAAAAGAGAGCTGACCGGTTCCGAGCCGAGAGGATTTTCGGAAGGTTTCATAGAGGGTATCTCCTTTCAAATGAGGTAAAAGTTCATCGTTTGTATCGGGTGAAAATTCCCGGAAAAACTCCGAGACTATATAGTATACCATAGAAAGAAAACAGAAAACAAGAGGGTGACCGCTATTTTCAGGAAGTGTAACAGAATCGTAGCAGAACTCTCTGCATTTTTAAAAAAAGAGATTGACAAAAATGAAATATTAACCTATATTGTAACAAGGTTAACAATTCAAAGACAGAAAGAATTGCATACAAGAACCTGCGAGGAGGACTTACATTCATGAAAAAATCAAAACTTACAACAAAACAGATTGTACTGACCGGCATGATGACGGCAGTGCTTGCGGTACTGTCCATTGTGACGATTCCGCTTCCGACCGGCGTTCCGGTGACGCTGCAGACCTTTGCAATGGCATTTTGCGGCTACGTGCTTGGCTGGAAATTGGGAGGTGCATCGTCCGCTCTTTATCTGATCCTCGGCGCGATCGGCGTTCCGGTTTATGCCGGCATGAGCGGTGGCTTCGGCGCTCTTCTCGGACCGGCCGGCGGCTTTATTTTCGGATTTATTCCGATGGCAATGCTCTGCGGTGCCGGAATTAAAAAAGGCTTCCCGGGCAAACCATTCGTTCTTGGAATCGCAGGTCTTGCGGTATGTCACGCATTCGGTGTGGTACAGTTTTCCATTGTAACAGGAAACACGATCCCGGCTTCGTTCCTTGCAGTTTCCGTTCCGTACATTGTAAAAGATGTGATTTCCGTTGTAGTAGCTGAAATTCTCGGTGTAGCCGTTCGAAAAGCACTGTCAGCAGCTCATGTAATGAACTACGGAACCGCAGCATAATCACAGAGCGTTTCTGAAAAACCAAAAGATAAAAACAAGAGACAGGCATCCTGACAATCTGCCAGGTGTCTGTCTTTTTCTGTTTTGTCAAGCGGATATTCGCAATCCGCTTCGCTACTTGCCTGATTCGGTTAAAGTATTCCGCAGCAGCAGCGGTTATTTGAAAAAACGTGCAAAATGCATTTCATACAGTTTCAAAATTTTAATGAATTCCTAAGAAAGAGGCAAGAAGGCGTTAAGGGAGATATGGTAGGATAGAAAGCAGGAAAGAACAACAAAGGGGTTTGAAACTATGAGAAAAAGAACACGAAAACACCGGGGAACAGCGGGAAAAATGGTTGGAGGTTTTCTGGCATTTTTCTGCCTGATCCTGTTGACGGCCGGAATGTTCTGGGCAATCCAGGGATATGTTTCCTATCAGAAGGCAGTGAAGGAAAAGCCGCTCGCGCAGGCAGTAGAGGAAGCCAGAAGCGGAGCACAGTGGGCTTCTCTTGAACAGGTGCCGGATCTGTACAAAAAAGCGGTGCTTGCTGTTGAGGATCATCGGTATTACACACATCACGGGATAGACTGGATCAGCATGGCGCGGGCCGTTGTACATGATATCCGCGTGATGAAACCGGAGCAGGGAGGCAGTACCATCACACAGCAGCTGGTAAAAAACATGTATTACGATCAGAATAAGACATTTGCCAGGAAAGCGGCAGAGGCGTGGACGGCACTCTATGTGGAACGGCAGCTTTCGAAAGAAGAAATTCTGGAATTGTACATCAATACCATCTATTTCGGGGATGGCTACTATGGACTGAAAGAAGCATCGCTTGGCTACTTCGGGAAAGAACCGCAGGAGCTGACCGACAGCGAAGCCGTTCTCCTCGCCGGAATCCCGAATGCACCGTCCGCCTACGCACCGTCGCGCCACGCGGATCTGGCGCTGCAGCGGGAAAAGCAGGTGCTGGCGGCAATGGTAAAATATGGATACCTGGAACAAAGTGAGACGGACAGCCTGCTGTGGGATGCGGCAGCCGATCCGGTTCTGGCACGATAGAAAGAAAAGTGAGGAAAAAAGAATGGGAAAACTGATCAGACTGGGGGCAACAGCGCTGTCCATGATTGGAATTTTGGTGATGATTCTCTGTGTGCAGGCGGCGATTTTATTTGTGAGGCTGTGCATCCGAAGAAAGCAGAAAAAAATTGAGCTGAAATAAGAGAAGGAAAAATGTGAGCAGAATTGCCGGAAGAAAAACGGTGATTCTGCTCGCGTTTTTTTTCTGTGAGCAATCCGATTGCGTTTCCGCCGGGAAAAAGGTATAATGAAAAACAGGCAAAAAAATGGTAAAACAGACAGCTTTTGAGGAAAAATAAATGGAACAGAAAGACAGCGCAGAACGGATTTTAAAACAGATTCCCTATGAGATCGTGTATTCCGCCCGTAAAACGCTCGCCGTCCAGGTCAAAGCGGATGGAAGCGTGGTGGTGCGCGCACCGAAACGGATGGCAAAATACAAAATCGAAGCATTCTTAAAAGAAAAACAGGATTGGATTCACACACACCGGGAAAAAGCGTTGGCGGCCGCAGAGCAGAAAGAAGCGAACCGTCTGACGGAAGCAGAACGAAAAGCGGCGGTTAAACGTGCGGCGCAGATGCTGGCGGAAAAGACGGCACATTTTGCAAAAGAGATGGGCGTAACGTATGGCAGAATCACAATTCGTGAGCAGAAAACCCGCTGGGGCAGCTGCAGCAGCGCCGGAAACCTGAACTACAACTGGAAGCTGGTGCTGATGCCGGAGCACGTGATGGATTACGTCGTTATCCACGAGCTGGCGCACCGGAAAGAGATGAACCATTCCGCGCGGTTTTACGCGGTGGTGGCACAGCAGATGCCCGATTACAAAGTGTGGCAGAGCTGGCTGAAGGAGCATGGAAGAGAGTACTGAAAAAGAGAGGCAAAACAAATGATACTGACCGAAGAAAAAACATATATCATCAATGTGACGGAAGTCGATACCGACGCAGAGCTCGGTTTAAATAAGAAAGATATTATGATCAAATACACGAATCTGGAGCTGTTGCACGCGGTTCTTGCAAGCACGATGCCGTACGGCCGTCTGTCGGCGCGCTACCGCGGAAAACGGAAGGCGGAGCTGCAGTCACGGATTGCGATGGTGGAGAGTGTGCTCGAAACACGCGGCGACCAGCTGACAAAAGCGGAGCAGATTATGTATCTCGACACGGCGGAGCGCAGTGCAATCTGTCATTATCTCGGCATCATCTACACGCGGCTGATTGCGCAGAAGCTGTACGGAATTGACTGTATGGTACCGCTGAACCTGATCGAGCAGCCGGGGGAGAAAAAATTTGTAAAATACAACGGTGCATACCGCCAGGATCTGATCGGATACGGAAAGCAGAACGCATGGAGCGTCTGGGAGCCGGTCGGCAGGAGCGAGAACAGCCAGGCGGCCTTTGGAAACGGATGCCGGGCGGCGTCGGAGATCGAGAAGATCAATGAAAATCCGCTGACGAAGAGCGCGGCGTGCATGACGTATTACGAGAGAGGCTATCTGAATGCCGTTGTAAAAGAGCCGGAGCGGACCGGGGACGGGACACTTTGGTTTCCAGAGGAGAATTATTTCAAAGCATATTATCAGCCGCTTTTCGAGCTGTTTGCGGACGAACAGCCGGGTAAGCTGTACGGAAGCAGCGGCGGCTTTGAACTGGAGCTGACTCTGCCGTGGACGGAGGAAGGAAAACGCGGCTTCCGCCATCTGCAGATCGGAACGGATCAGGTGACGATTGCATTGATGCGGGAAGGGAAGTACGATCAGATCTTAAAGCGGATGGAAAACGTTTTGGATTTATCAAAAGAGTGCAGATTCTGCGGGGAAGACGGCATCTGGGTAGGCGCAGAGTAAATGTCATCGGAAGTGCCGAAGCTGCCGGGGATGATGGTACACAGATTCTGTGTGGGAAAAACGAAAAAGAAAGGACAAGAGCAATGGCAAAAGAAATGGAAACTCCAAAGGACGAAGGGCTGCAGGGGAATGAAACGATAGAGGAAGCAATTCTGGGACTGCAAAAGGAGCCGACGCCGGAACTGCTGGCACATGTGCTGACGGTAATCCGCCGCAGAATGAAAGAGGGCGGACAGGCGATTCTTTCCGTGGAACCGCCATCCGGCGACGATCAGATCCGGATCGGAACGGTAAAGAGCGCGGACGGAAAAGTCTGGTGGGCCGCGTTTACGAGCTTTGATGAGGAATTAAAGGGGAGCAGCAGCGTGAAATCTACGTTTCTCGTGAGTCTGGAACAGCTGATCCACATGGCATCTGAGACAAAGGAGATCAGCGGTGTGATTTTCAATCCGTGGAACCGCACGATCATGCTGGATCATACGCTGCTTTCGATTATCATCGGGGAAGAGAACGCAGGACATTGATATCATATTTCACTTGGCCAGATTACGATGCTGCTCACAATCAACTTCGATTACGGATTGCGTGGGTGATGATGCTGAGAGAAAAAAAGAAAATAGCATAAAATAGCGGAAGGTGGATCTAAGGCACAAAGCACAGGAGGGAAAGATATGGGGTATCGAAAGGTGTATCGTACGGTAGATGAACAGACTACAAAAAAGATGGTAAAGATGCTGCAGCGTCATGGAATCATGGCTTATGGAAAAAGCGAAGGAGCCGGAGAAATTCTGCAGATTACAACTGGAATACCGTATCAGGGACGCGTTGTTTATGTGAAGGAAGAACAGGCAGAGGAGGCAAAAAAACGGATTGCCGACTGGGAGAAAAAAGGGGAATTTCCTGAGCCGCTCCGAACACAGTCCCATACGCCAAAAGCAAGAATTGCAGCTCTGATCTGGGTTATTATTATTGTTATGGGGATTTTATTTAACATAGGGTTCAGTATGTTCCGGTGAACAAAAGGGAGGTTTTACAAAATGGAAGGTTTTCAGGTAACAGAAATCGGAGAAAAAATTTACTGTATTCTTGACGCGGGAAATTCGTCGTTCTATGTGGTAGAAGGAGAAGAGAAAGCGGCTGTGATTGATACCGGCATCACAGCAGGCGCAAAGATTCTGCCGGTGATAAGGGAGTTGACAGATAAGCCTCTGCTGCTGGTTATCACGCATGCGCACCCGGATCACATGTATCACATCGATGAATTCGACGAAGTTTACATGTGCCACGAGGAAAAGAAAATGGACCCGGAGACGCTCGTGATGCTGACGGCGGGAAAATTAAAACCGTGGGAGGAGATTCATGACATCCGTACCGATTCCGTGATTCCGCTCGGCGGCACAGAGCTGGCCGTCTGTCAGACACCGGGCCATACGCCGGGCAGTGTTGTCGTGCTGGAGACGAAACAGAATTACCTGTTCACCGGAGATGCGATCGGAAGCGGCTGCGGTGTCTGGATGCAGGTGCCGGGCGGAACGAGCCTGGAAGAGTATTACGATGGTCTGGTTGGTCTGATGGCGTGGCTGGTGAAAAAGGGCGGCCGCATGAAATTCTTCGGCGGTCATCACACGCAGGTGTTTGAATCGACGGCGCATCCGGTTTACAATCCGCTCAGCCTCGGCGTTCTCGCAGATCTCATCGACCTTGTGGATCAGGTGATCCACGGCGAAAACCTGGGACGGCCAAGCAATGCGAAGCCGTTTTCGAAAGAACAGGTCCGCTACGCGTCGTACGGCCGCGCAGAAATGCAGTACTGTGCATCGCGGATTCACCGAAAATAAGCGCGTGAAATCTTAAAACTTCCATAAGAAGAAAGGTTTTTGCCCGCGGCGGCTTGACAAAATAAAAAAACGCGATTATGATAAATGCAGTTTCTATTCCAACAGAAAAAGAAAAGGTTATGAGGAAGAGGAGTACATGGCAGGCCCCAAAAGAGAGGACGGTTCACCGGCTGAAAGGCTGTCCGGGAAGGTGGTCATGGAAGGTAGCTTCTGAACCGGAGAGCTGAAAAGCACAGAAGATGTGATGATTAGGTTCTCACGCATGAGTCACGTTACAGACTCCGAAACGAGATACAAATTAAGGTGGTACCGCGGAATTTTCGCCCTTTGCATGCATGTTATGTGTATGTGAAGGGCGTTTTTGATTTAAGACAAGCCTCTGCGGGAATAAATACCACAATACACCAAACATAAAAGGAGGATCTCATGAGCAAAGAACTCGCAAAGACCTACGATCCGAAAGGACTCGAGGACAGACTGTATCAGAAATGGCTGGATAAAGGATATTTCCACGCCACTGTAAACCCGAACAAAAAACCGTTTACCATTATGATGCCGCCTCCGAACGTAACCGGACAGCTTCACATGGGCCACGCACTCGACAACACCATGCAGGATATTCTCTGCCGTTTCAAACGGATGGAGGGATATGAAGTCCTCTGGCAGCCGGGAACCGACCATGCGGCGATTGCAACCGAGGTAAAAGTTACCAATATGCTCAAAGAGCAGGGCATCGACAAAGATGAAATCGGACGCGAAAAATTCCTGGAGCACTGCTGGGAGTGGAAGAAAGAGTACGGCGGACGCATCAACAGCCAGTTAAGAAAGATCGGCTCCTCCGCAGACTGGGAGAGAGAACGCTTCACCATGGACGAGGGATGCTCCAAAGCCGTAGAAGAAGTATTCTGCCGTCTGTATGAAAAAGGATGGATCTACAAAGGAAGCCGCATCATCAACTGGTGCCCGGTATGCCAGACTTCCATCTCCGATGCAGAGGTTGAATATCAGGAGCAGGCAGGCCACTTCTGGCACATCAACTACCCGGTAGTTGGCGAGGAAGGCCGCTTCGTAGAAATCGCAACCACCCGTCCGGAGACTCTGCTCGGCGATACTGCCGTAGCTGTCAATCCGGAGGATGAAAGATACACCGATATTGTAGGAAAAATGCTGAAACTGCCGCTGACCGACCGTGAAATCCCGGTTATCGCAGATGCTTACGTAGACAAAGAGTTCGGAACCGGATGCGTTAAAATTACACCGGCACACGACCCGAACGATTTTGAGGTAGGAAAACGCCACAACCTCGAAGAGATCAACATCTTAAACGATGACGGAACCATGAACAACAAGTGCGGCAAATACGCCGGCATGGACCGCTACGAGGCAAGAAAAGCCATGGTAGAGGATCTCGAGAAGCTTGGCCTTCTTGTAAAAGTAGTGGATCACGTTCACAACGTAGGAACCCACGACAGATGTAAGACAACCGTAGAGCCGATGATCAAACCGCAGTGGTTTGTAAAAATGGCGGATATGGCTGCCGCTGCCAGCGAAGCGGAGAAGAACGGGGAAGTAAACTTCATCCCGGATCGTTTCAGCAAGATTTATCAGAACTGGCTGAACAACATCCATGACTGGTGTATTTCCCGTCAGCTCTGGTGGGGCCACCGCATCCCGGCTTACACCTGTGATGACTGCGGCGAGATCACCGTTGTAAGAGGCGGAATGCCGGAAAAATGCCCGAAATGCGGCAGCACCCATCTCACCCAGGACCCGGATACCCTGGACACCTGGTTCAGTTCTGCTCTGTGGCCGTTCTCCACGTTAGGATGGCCGGAGAAAACACCGGAATTTGATTACTTCTATCCGACCGACGTACTCGTAACCGGATACGACATCATCTTCTTCTGGGTTATCCGTATGGTATTCTCCGCACTGGAGCAGACCAAACAGGTTCCGTTCCACCACGTACTGATCCACGGACTCGTTCGTGATTCCCAGGGACGCAAGATGAGTAAATCCCTCGGAAACGGTATCGATCCGCTCGAAGTCATTGACAAATACGGTGCAGATGCTCTCCGTCTGACTTTGATGACCGGTAATGCACCTGGAAACGATATGCGTTTCTACTGGGAGCGTGTAGAAGCCAGCCGTAACTTCGCAAACAAAGTATGGAACGCTTCCAGGTTCATCATGATGAACCTGGAAAAAGCAGAAGTTCCGTCTGAAATGCCAAAAGACAAACTGACACTGGCAGATAAATGGATTCTTTCTAAGGTAAACACGCTGGCAACGGAAGTAACGGACAACATGGACCGCTACGAGCTCGGTATCGCCGTACAGAAGGTTTACGACTTTATCTGGGAGGAGTTCTGCGACTGGTACATCGAGATGGTAAAACCGCGTCTGTACAGCGAGACCGACGAGACGAAGGGCGCTGCACTGTGGACCTTAAAAACCGTTCTTGGCAATGCATTAAAGCTGCTGCATCCGTTTATGCCGTTCATCACAGAGGAAATCTACTGCACACTGAATCCGGACGAGGATTCCATCATGATCGCCGCATGGCCGAAAGAGACCGAAGACTTTGCATACGCAGAGGATGAGGCAGCCGTTGAGATGATGAAAGAGGCGGTAAGAAGCATCCGTGGTGTCCGCACCAGTATGAACGTACCGCCGTCAAAGAAAGCAAGCGTATTCGTTGTAACGGAAGATGCTGCTGTACAGGAAACCTTCAAAAACGGTGCTGTATTCTTCGGAACTCTGGCAGGAGCAAGCGAAGTTCACGTACAGGCAGACAAAGCCGGCATCGCAGACGATGCGGTATCCGCAGTGATCCCGCAGGCAACGATCTACATTCCGTTTGCCGAGCTGGTTGACCTGGAAAAAGAGATCGCCCGCCTTACGAAAGAGGAAGAGCGTCTGACAAAAGAGATCGCACGTTCCAACGGCATGCTTGGCAACCCGAACTTTATCAACAAAGCTCCGGAAGCAAAAGTTCAGGCAGAGAAAGAAAAACTGGCGAACTATCAGCAGATGATGGAGCAGGTTCAGACAAGATTGGAGCAGCTGAAAAAATAAATGAAAAAAGGAAAAAAACTGCATGGAAACAAGGAAACCGTAGTGAAAGTCTGCAACTGGCTCTCTTTGCCGCTGCAGGCCCTGGGATGCTGTATTCTGTATCTGGTGATTGAAGCATTTTCCCGCCATTCGCTGGCATCTGCATGGAGCTACATGGTGGAAAGCCCATGGGTCTTTTTGTACAATGCATTTTTGATCTTCACTACTTTTATGGTAGTTTATCTGTTCCGCAGACGTGTGCTGGTACGGCTGGTGATGAGCTGTTTCTGGCTGCTGCTCGGCATCATTAACGGTGTGATTCTGGCAAACCGCGTCACGCCGTTTACCGGACCGGACTTGCGGAATTTAAGTGACGGCGCAAAGGTCGTGACGAAGTATCTGTCGAAAGGTACCATGATCCTCGTCGTAGCAGCCCTTGTGGCATTATTGGCATTTTTTGTATGGGTCTGGATCAAAGGACCGAAATTTCGGGGGAAAATCCGCTGGTATCTGAATGTGCCGTTGATTGCTCTGGTAATTGTACTCTTTACGGGAGCAACAAATCTGGCGCTTGCAAAGCGTGTGCTTTCCAGCTATTTCGTCAACATCGCATTTGCCTACCAGGATTACGGCTATCCGTACTGTCTGGCAGTCACCCTGTTTGATACGGGAATTTCAGAGCCGAACGGCTATTCCGAACAGCTCGTGAAACAGATTGAGACGAGTGAAGGCGAACAAAAAGAGGATGATACGGTAAAACCGAATATTATCTTTTTGCAGCTGGAGTCCTTTTTCGATCCGGAGCTGGTTAATTTCCTCAACATTTCCGAGGATCCGATCCCGTATTACCGGCAGCTGATGAAGGATTATTCTTCCGGTTATCTCCGCGTGCCGGTGGTGGGAGCCGGAACAGCAAACACAGAGTTTGAAACTATTTCCGGCATGAGCCTCCGGTATTTCGGAGCGGGTGAGTATCCGTACAAATCGGTGCTTTCAGAGGAGACGTGTGAGAGTGCGCCGTATGTTTTAAAGAATCTTGGCTATGCGACCCATGCGATCCACAACAATGAAGCAAACTTCTATTCCAGAAGAAGTGTATTCTCACGTCTTGGTTTTGATACCTTTACCTCGGAGGAATATATGCCGGATATCTCGGATGTGACGGCAACCGGATGGGTAAAAGACCATATTCTGACAAAAGAGATCATAAAAACGCTCGATGCGACAGACGAACCGGATTATATCTATACGATTTCGGTACAGGGCCACGGTGATTATCCGACAGAGCCGGTGCTTGACGATCCGGAGATTACAGTGACAGGCGCGGAAGACCGGGAAAAAAATAATTACTCCTGGGAATATTATGTAAATCAGATTCATGAGATGGACAAATTTGTCAAAGAGCTGACGACAAAGCTTGCGGATTATCCGGAGCCGGTGGTACTTGTGATGTACGGGGACCATCTGCCAACGATGGGACTGAAAGTAGAAGATCTGGAGAACCGCTATCTGTATCAGACCGAATACGTAATCTGGGATAATATGGGACTGAAAAGGAAACAGGAAAACATTGCTTCCTACCAGATTGCAGCAGAGGTTATGAACCGTGTGGGAATTCATGACGGAACCATTTTCCGGTATCATCAGACGAGACGGAATACGAAGAATTATCAGGTGGATCTCGAGGTGCTGCAGTATGATATGCTGTATGGAAAACGGTACGTTTACGGAGAAGACGGAGAGACACCGTATGAGCGTGTGAAGCTGCAGATGGGTGCTCTGCCGGTAACACTGGAACGAATCGAAAAATCCGGAGAAGATACCTGGTATTTTTACGGAGAAAACTTTACGGCATCGAGCCGTGTGGAAGTCAACGAGGAGATACAGGATACCGTTTATGTCAGCCCGTCGATTCTGATGGTGCATAGTCTGACCCTGGAAGACGGTGATCAGATTACAATCGCGCAGCAGAGCAACAGCTCGACGAAGAAGGTGCTGACAAGGACAGAGCCGATGATGTATGAAGAGCCAAAAACGGTATCTACACCGACGCCGACGCCGAACCCGGACAGCACGAAAACGGACGTGACACAGGAAAATGCCAATACGAGCACTGCGCCGCAGGATGAACTGACGGCAGCGCCGTCCGGTGCGCCGGAGGGCGAAGGCGACAAGATTGAGCCGTCAAAAACAGAAAACAGCGATAAACCGGCCGAAGACGGCGGTCTGCAGAATTAAAAAGAGTGTCCGAAAGATCATACAGTGGGGCGGATTTTGACGTCCCACTGTATCTTTTTACGGGGAAAGTCGAAAAGTCGGGACAAAATTTTGAAAATTGCTATGGACATATCCGGTCACTCGATTATAATGATACTAGGGTCTGAAAGCAGCCCTAAAATACTGAAGAATGGTGAAATAAAGTGAATTATACAGAAGCAGTTGATTATATCGAAACAATACCGAAATTTACGGTGAAGCATCCGCCGGAACATACGAGGGAGCTTCTTTCGCGCCTTGGGAATCCGCAGGAAGGGATCAAAATTATCCATGTGGCGGGCACGAACGGAAAGGGAAGCGTCTGCGCGTACTTGAATGCGATGCTGCTTGCAGGCGGCAAAAAGACAGGACTTTTTACCTCCCCGCACCTTGTACGCATCAACGAGCGGTTCCAGATCAACGGGGAAGATGTGTCGGATGAGCAGTTTCTCGACGCATTTCTCAAAGTGGAAAAAGCAGCCAAAGAATACGAGGCGGAGGGCGAAGGCCATCCGAGCTATTTTGAGACGCTGTTCCTGATGGGAATGCTGATTTTCAAAGAAGCCGGCGTGGAATACCTGGTCATGGAGACCGGCCTTGGCGGACGGCTGGATGCGACAAATGTGGTCGAAAAGCCGCTGGCATGCATCATCACGTCCATCAGCCGCGACCACACCGAGTATCTCGGCGACACCCTCGAGGCGATTGCGGGAGAGAAAGCCGGCATCATCAAAGCCGGTGTCCCGGTGATTTACGACGCCAGCCAGCCAGGTCCGGCGTCTGTCATTGCCGCAAAGGCGAAAGAGATGGGAAGCCCGGCATGGCCGATGGAGCCGTCGTTCTATGAGATGAAAACACAGAGCCGCGAGGGCATCACCTTTACCTTTGCATACCTGGGCGGCGAAAAAGCAGAGCTTGCGATTCCGTACGTGGCAAAATATCAGATGATGAATGCAAGCCTTGCGTTTTACACGATGCATATTCTGCAGGACGTGCACGACATTCCTAAGAACGTGCTTGCGGAAGGTCTTTCGAAGATCAAATGGCCGTGCCGTATGGAAATGGCTGCGCCGGGCGTCATCATCGACGGCGCGCACAACGAGGACGGCATTGCACAGTTTGTCAGCACGGCAGGCTATTTTGCGAAAGAAAACGAGATCACGATTCTGTTCACGGCAGTTGCAGACAAGCACTATCATGAGATGATCGGTGAAATCTGCGAGGGCATCCATCCGTCCCATGTTGTTGCAACGCAGATCGACGGAAGCCGCGTCGTACCGGCGGAAGTGCTTGCAGAGGACTTCAGAAAAGCAGGATGCACGGATGTCTGCGCGGAATCGGAGATCGGGGCAGCGTATGAGAAGGCACTGGAAAAGAAGGGCAGCGGCATGCTGTTCTGCGTGGGTTCTCTGTATCTGGCGGGCGAACTGAAAGCATATCTTGCAAAGCGGAATGGTTAGCGAATACAGGAAGGAATTTTTTGTTTATGTTAAATTACGAAGAAGAACTGAAGAAGTTTAAACCGTGTCTCGATGTGGACGAGGTGGAGGATGCGATTTACAGCCGTGATCTGACGGATGTGATCGACATTTTGAAAGAAATGATGAAAAACGACAAGCCGGAACAGGAAAACGAGACAGAAGCGGAAAAGGAAGAGTAAGGTGCCGGAATGAACTGTATGAATTGTAAATCGGTTGTGGACGTCGGAATGGAGATCTGTCCCAACTGTGGTTTTAACCTGAGAGTACAGAGAAAATGTTTTTCTCTTTCGAATATGTACTACAATCTGGGCCTCGACAAGGCAGAGATCCGGGATCTTTCCGGAGCGATTGATATGCTGCGGCGGAGCCTGAAGTTTAACAAATACAATATCCATGCGCGGAACTTGTTAGGCCTTGTCTATTTTGAGACGGGTGAAGCGGTTGCGGCGTTAAGTGAGTGGATCATCAGCAAGAATATTATGCCGGAGAATAATGTGGCGACGGAGTATATTGCGACGCTGCAGGCGGAGCAGGCGAAGCTGGATATGATCAATCAGACGATCAAGAAATACAACAGTGCGCTGAAATGCTGCCGCGAGAACAATGAGGATGTGGCTGCAATCCAGCTGCGCAAGATTCTGAACCAGAATCCGAAGCTGATCAAGGGATATCATCTGCTGGCGCTGATTTATATTCACAAGGGTGAGTATGAGAAAGCGCGGAAGATTCTGAAAAAGGCGGCGAAAATTGACAAGACAAATTCGACGACGCTGCGTTTCCTGAAGGAGATTGACTTCCAGACGGGTACGCAGACATCGCTGGAGCCGAGGCGGTTCGGACGCAGGGAGCGGACGGAAGAGCAGCGGGAGGACGAAAGAGAGCGGGTAGTAAGCGGCGATACGGTGATTATTCCGCCGACGTTCCGCGAGACATCGACGGCGGCTACCATGCTGAATATCGGCATTGGACTGGTGCTCGGCGCACTGGTTGTGTGGTTTCTCGTCGGGCCGGCGAATACGCAGAGAATTAACCGCCAGGCGGATGAAAAGGTTGTGGAATACAGCGGAAAAATGGCGAGCCAGGAGGCGCAGCTGAATCAGCTTCAGAGCCAGGTGGATTCCCTGAACGAAACGACGGCATCTGCCCAGCAGCAGATCCAGACGGCACAGGACACGGTGGCTTCGTATGAAAACCTTTTGAAAGCAGTGGAAGCGCAGCAGCAGGGCAATACAAGCAATGCAACCAATGCACTGACGGAGGTCAACCCGGAGGCCCTCTCTGTAGATGCAAGAGCCGTTTACGATACGATCTACAAGAGCATGCAGTCGACGATGTTCCAGGAACTCTCAGATTCTGGCGTCAGTGCGTTTGATGATTCGAATTACACGGAGGCGATTGATAAGCTTTCGAAGGCTAAGAATATCAACGACAGTGACTATACGGTGCTTAACTATCTGGCGCATGCGTATCGGCTGAGTGGGGATACCGATAATGCGATTTCGGTGTTCCAGGAGATCATCGATAAGTTCCCGGGAACCCAGAAGGCTACTAAGGCCGAGCAGCAGATTGAGGCGCTGGGGGGGACTGTGAAGACGGAGGAATAGTGAGGACGGATGCCCACGGGGCAGAATGCCGCAGGAGATGCGGCGCTGTTTCGTCGGGCTGATACCACTGACTACGCGGAGGGTGCGTGGGACGAAGGGCAAAAAAGTATAAAAGTGAGAAGATAAAACACAAAAGATGAAATTCGCTTTACGGCGAAAAATCTTTTGTGTTTTTTATTTTATGACAGGAAAAAGGGAGGATGGGAAATGGATAATCGTGTTTGGGTGAAGGATGCGGTGATGACGATTCGGCTTCCGGAAGAGGTGGATCATTTTGTGGCTGACCGGCTTCGGGAGGAGGCGGGGGAGATTTTGGTGGAGAGGAATGTGAGGGAGGTGGTGTTTGATTTTCGGAAGACGGTGTTTATGGACAGTTCGGGGATTGGACTGGTGATGGGGAGGTTTCGGGAGATGGAGCTGATTGGCGGGAAGGTGAGAGCGGTGCATGTGGGAGAGCGGATGCGGAGGATTCTGGTGATGTCGGGGGTGACGCGGGTGATTGAGGTGGAAGAGGAGAAGACGTGGAAGTAGGTTTTGGACGGGGAGTGGGCAGAAAGGGGAATGGGATGATGCGAGAAAGGATGAAAACAGAAGAGAAGATGCGGTGGAATACGATGACGCTGGAATTTGAGAGCCGTCCCTGCAATGAGAGTTTTGCGCGGGTGTCTGCGGCGGCGTTTCTGGCGCAGCTGAATCCGACGGTGGAGGAAGTGGCGGATGTCAAGACGGCGATTTCGGAGGCGGTTACGAATGCGATGATTCACGGATACCGGCAGGAAAAAGGGAAAATTCAGATGAAGTGTGTGCTGGATCTGGAGGAGAAGGTGTTTCAGGTGACGGTAAAAGATACCGGCGTCGGGATCGAAAATGTGGAGAAGGCGATGGAGCCGATGTTTACGACCTGCCCGGAGCTGGAGCGGTCGGGGATGGGGTTTTCGTTTATGGAGGCGTTTATGGATGAGCTGGAAGTAAGGTCGCATCCGGGATGGGGGACGGAAGTGGTGATGAAACGGAAAATCGGTGTGCATCCGGAAATGTAAGGGCCGGATCGGAAGTCATAGGAGTCAGAATGCATGGAACATACGCTTGCCCTGATCGAAAAGGCACACGAAGGGGATAAAGCGGCAAGGGATACACTGGCAGAGGAAAATATGGGACTGGTCTGGAGCATGGTGAGGCGGTTTGCAAACCGCGGGGTGGAGATGGAGGATCTGTGCCAGATCGGGAGCATTGGGCTGTTGAAGGCGATTGATAAATTTGATCCTTCGTTTGAAGTCTGTTTTTCGACGTATGCGGTTCCGATGATTGCGGGGGAGATCCGGCGGTTTCTGCGGTCGGAGGGGATGGTGAAGGTGAGCCGCCCGATCCGGGAACTGGCGTGGAAAGCGTATGCGGTGCGTGAGCGGCTGGAGCGGGAGAACGGGCGCGATCCGACGCTGGCGGAGATAGCGGGGGAGCTTGATGTTACCGTGGAAGAAATCGTGGAGGCGATGGAGTCCGGCGCGGAGGTGGAATCGCTGCAGAAGACCATCTATCAGGGGGAAAACCACGATATTTCTCTGATGGACCGCATTCCGGAAAAAGAGAACGGGCAGGAAAAGCTGCTGAACCGGATTTTCTTGGAAGAGCTGTTGGGACGACTGCCCGCGAAGGAGCGGCAGCTCATCTACATGCGCTATTTTCAGGACATGACGCAGGCGCAGATCGCCGGAAAACTGGGGATTTCGCAGGTGCAGGTGTCGCGGATGGAAAAGAAGATTCTGCGGCAGATGCGGATGGAAAAGGTCTGACAAAAATACAAATCCGGCGGAAGGGCGCTTTTCCTGGGAAAGGCAGAGAAAAGTGCCTGAAACCCGGGCGGATAAAGGAAGAAAAGAAAGGCGAAGCGGGGAAAGGCGGCAGAAAGTTTAAAAATATTCACTGGAATATCGGAGGAAGGTGTGCTACAATGAGCGAAATACGAAGAAAGGCAGGTGGAAGAACATGGATTATCTGACAGAAAATGTGGCGGTCAATCTGAAACGGATCCGGCAGTCGAAAGGGATGAGTCTCGACCAGGTCTCAGAGCAGACCGGGGTCAGCAAGAGTATGCTCTCGCAGATCGAAAAGGGAACGGCGAACCCGTCGCTTGGCGTGCTCGGGAAGATTACGAGCGGCCTGCGGATTGAATTTCAGGAGCTGATTGCAACGCCGCTGGTGGATAGTTATCTTGTGACACCGGAGGATCTGGTTCCGACGAAAGAGCTGGAGGGGCAGTACACTGTGTGGACGTTCTTTCCGTATGAGGACACGCGGCTTGTGGAAATCTACCGCATCGACATCGAACCGGGCGGAACGTATGTGAGCGGCGGCCACGGAGAGAAAACAAGAGAGTACCTGGTGGTGACAGACGGCGTGATGACCGTGGAGTGCAATGGAAAAGAGCATGAGATCCACTTGAAGCAGGCATTCCGTTTCGAGACAGACCAGACCCACATCTACCGCAACAGAGGGACGGAGAAGACGAGCTGCATGTGTTTCTTTCTCGACTATCACTAAAAGCCGCAGAATAACAGGCTTTCTTTTTTTGAATGAACTGTTCAATATAATGGACAGAAGTCCACTGGAACATCAGAATAAAAAACAACGGATATGAAAAAAAATACGGTGGAAGACGAAAAAACATCAAAAAAGAATAGAAAAAGCGGGTGTTAAAGAAAAAGCAAAAATAAAAAACTTTTTTAAAAAAAGTAATTGACAAATATAGGGAGTGGTGCTATTGTATGGTTGTACAAAATAATAAACGAAAAACAAAGCAAAGACGCTTACCAACGAGTAGTCTTTGCTTTTTTGTTTTTTATTTAAAAAATCTTTTCAACGCTATGGGAGGATAACACTATGAGATTAAAAGACACAGGATTAACGGTTCAGGACATCAAAGACAAAGTAAACAAGTACATGATCGAGACCTACGAGCGTTTCGATTTCCTTGCAGAAACCGCAGAGGGGATGTACATGTACGACGAAAACGGAACGCCGTATCTTGACTTTTACGCAGGCATCGCCGTAAACAACGCCGGAAACAGAAACCCGAAAGTTGTTGCTGCAGCAAAAGAGCAGCTCGACGATATCATGCATACCTTCAACTATCCATACACCATCCCGCAGGCACTGCTTGCTGAGAAAGTCTGCGAGACCATCGGCATGGACAAGATCTTCTATCAGAACTCCGGTACCGAGGCGAACGAGGCCATGATCAAAATGGCAAGAAAGTACGGCATCGAGAAATACGGCCCGAACCGTTACCACATCGTAACCGCAAAGATGGGCTTCCATGGAAGAACCTTCGGTGCCATGTCTGCAACCGGTCAGCCGGGCAACGGATGCCAGGTTGGATTCGGACCGATGACCTACGGATTCTCCTACGCACCGTACAATGATCTGCAGGCCTTCAAAGATGCATGTACCGAAAACACCATCGCCATCATGGTTGAGCCGGTACAGGGCGAAGGTGGTGTTCATCCGGCAACGAAAGAGTTCATGCAGGGACTCCGGAAGTTCTGTGATGAGAACGACATGCTGCTTCTGATTGATGAAGTACAGACCGGCTGGTGCAGAACCGGTGCGGTAATGTCTTACATGAACTACGGCATCAAACCGGATATCGTATCCATGGCAAAAGGTCTTGGCGGCGGAATGCCGATTGGCGCAATCTGCGCAACAGCTGAAGTAGCAAAAGCCTTTACCCCGGGATCTCACGGAACTACCTTCGGCGGCCATCCAGTCAGCTGTGCAGCAGCACTGGCAGAAGTCAACGAACTGATCGACCGCGACCTTGCCGGAAATGCAAAGAAAGTCGGTGATTACTTCGCAGAAAAATTAGCAAAACTGCCGCATGTCAAAGAAGTCAGACATCAGGGACTGCTGGTCGGCGTAGAGTTTGATGATACCATCAGCGGCGTAGAAGTCAAACATGGCTGCCTTGACCGCCATCTGCTGATCACCGCCATCGGAGCGCACATCATTCGTCTGATCCCTCCGCTTATCGTAACCGAGGAGGACTGCGACAAGGCAGTTGCTATCATCGAAGAAACCGTAAAAGCTCTGGAAAAATAAAGAATTCTTATAGAAACAAAGAAAATCTCATAGCGTGAAAAGAACAGGACAAGGACGTCAAAAAGCAAAGAACCATGCTTCGCCCCTGTCCTGTTTTTCTTTTCATTCTGTGAATCGGAAACAACAGGTAAAACAGAGAAATTAAATGTGAGAGGAAAACGGTATGGGACATCTGGTTATCACAATCGGCTGCGAGTACGGAGCCAAAGGAAATGCCATCGGCAGGAAAATTGCGGAGGATCTCGGAATTAAGTTCTACGATCGCGATCTGGTGGATCAGATTATTGAAGAAGTCGGAATTCCGAAAGACATCATGAACCGTGTAGAAGAGGGCGGTACGATTGCCGGAAAAGGAGCCGAGGGCGATGTCCGTGGATCCTTCTCAAAATATGCGGACCTGACCGAGCGTGCGATTCATGTACAGAAGCAGATCATCCGGAAACTGGCAGAAAAAGAGGCCTGCGTCATCATCGGACGATCCGCGGATTACATCTTAAAGGACAGCAAAGATATCAAGCTCCTCCGGGCTTTTATCTATGCACCGGATGAGATCCGCATTCAGAATATCATGAAGAGCCACAGCCTTTCCGAGAGCGATGCAAAAATTCTGCTGCTCGAGAAGGACAAACGGTATCACAAGCGTCATCTGGCGCTGACCGGCAGCAACCGCGGAGACCGGCACAACCGAGACATTCTGATCAACAGTGCATTCCTTGGTGTGGAGGGCACAGCGGAATATCTCGAGGAACTGATTCAGAAGAAATACGGAAGCGGGGAGGAATAAGCCATGGAACAGAAAAAATCAGAATTTGACAAAGTATTAGGTGCATGGGATATTCTCGTCATCGCTTTCGGAGCCATGATCGGCTGGGGCTGGGTCGTATCCTCAGGAAGCTGGATTCAGAAGGGCGGCGTTGTCGGAGCTTCAATTGCGTTTGCGATCGGCGGTGTCATGATCTTCTTCATCGGACTGACTTACGCAGAACTGACTGCAGCGATGCCGCAGTGCGGCGGCGAGCACGTCTTCAGCTACAAGGCGATGGGCCCGAACGGTTCGTTCATCTGTACCTGGGCGATTATTTTAGGATATGTCAGTGTTACGTGTTTCGAGGCGTGCGCCTTCCCAACCATCATCACGTATCTGTGGCCGGGATTCCTGAAAGGCTATATGTACAGCGTGGCAGGATTTGATATCTATGCTTCCTGGGTAGCCGTAGCCGTTATTGTAGCGTTCCTCATCACACTGATCAATGTGCTGGGCGCAAAAACAGCAGCCGTTCTGCAGACGGTCCTTACCTGTATCATCGGCGGCGCTGGTATCCTTCTGATTGTGGCATCCGTGATCAACGGAGATTCCAGCAATCTGCAGGGACAGATGTTCGTCGGCGAGAGCACCGGAACGATGTTCCAGAACATCATCAAAGTTGCTGTTGTTACCCCGTTCTTCTTCATCGGCTTTGACGTTATCCCGCAGGCAGCAGAGGAAATCAACGTTCCGTTAAAGAAAATCGGTAAAATGATGATTCTCTCCGTTGTACTCGCTGTTGTTTTCTATTCCTGTGTTATCCTGGCTGTCGGCTATGTGCTGAACCCGTCCGAAATCCTGAGCTCGGAAGCAGGAACCGGACTTGTCACAGCAGATGCGATGGCGAAAGCGTTCGGTACAGCGGTTATGGCAAAAGTCATCATCGTCGGCGGTATGTGCGGTATCATCACATCCTGGAACTCCTTTATGATCGGCGGTTCCCGTGCCCTGTACTCTATGGCTGAATCCTACATGATTCCGCCGATGTTCGCAAAGCTTCATCCGCAGCACAAAACTCCGATCAACGCCCTGTTCCTGATCGGCGCGCTGACTATGCTGGCTCCGTTTGCAGGACGAGGCATGATGGTGTGGATCTGTGATGCAGGTAACTTTGGATGCTGTCTTGCCTACTGTATGGTATCTCTTTCCTTCCTGATCCTGCGGAAGAAAGAGCCGGATATGCCGCGTCCGTACCGTGTTCCGGCGTACAAATTTGTTGGAACGATGGCAGTTCTGATGTCCGGATGCATGGTGCTTGTTTACTGCATTCCTGGTTCCGGCGGAACGCTGGTATGGCAGGAGTGGCTGATGGTAGGCGGCTGGAGCCTCCTCGGTGTTGTATTCTTTGCAGTCTGCAAGTTCAAATATAAAGAGAAGTTCGGCAGTCTGATCGAGCTGATCTCCGACGAGGACGCAGCGTCCCTGATGCCGGAGGCAGACGATGCGGAACTCGACGTTGTTATCGATGCAGCGATCGACCGTGTCCTTGCCAAAATGGCTGGCTGAAGCTGAGATAGGATAAAACAAAGCGTGTCGGAAAGAAAAATTTTCGGCACGCTTTCTGAAAGAAAGGGGAAAAATAAGATGAATCCATTCGAATTTTCGATTCCACAGAATATTATTGTCGGAGCAGGAACGCTTGCCAAACTGCCGGAGTGTGCCAAGAAGATGGGCGGAACCCATGCGATGATTCTTTCCGGTCCTACCCTGAAAAAAATGGGCGTTGTGGACAAAGCAGCGGACAGCCTGAAAGCGGCAGGCATCGCAGCCGATATTTTCACAGATATTGAGGCGAATCCGTCTGTGACGACAGTAGAAAAAGCAACCGAGAGCTATCTTGCTTCCGGCGCAGACTTTCTCGTAGCACTCGGCGGCGGTTCTCCGATGGATGTAGCAAAGGCCGTCGGTGTGACGGCAAAATACGGCGGAAGCATTACGGAATACGAAGGCGCACACAAAGTGCCGGGAAAAATTGTCCCGCTGATTGCCATTCCGACGACTGCGGGAACCGGCTCCGAGGTGACCGCATTTTCCGTGATCACCGACCACAGCAGAGATTACAAGCTGACCGTATTCAGCTATGAACTTCTGCCGGAGTATGCCATTCTCGATCCGGAACTTTTAACTTCCGCTCCGGCATCCGTTGCGGCAGCGTGCGGTATTGATGCTTTTATCCATGCGGAGGAGGCTTATATTTCCACAGCCGCATCTCCGTTCTCCGATGCCATGGCAGAAAAAGCGATGGAATTGATCGGTAAAAATATCCGCCGTTTCGTGGCGCGCAGAACCGATCTCGAAGCCGCAGAGGCGATGCAGACCGGTTCGCTGTTTGCGGGTATTGCATTTTCCTACGCAAGACTTGGAAATGTCCATGCAATGAGTCATCCTGTGAGCGCCTTCTTCGATGTGCCGCACGGCGTGGCAAATGCCGTTCTGCTTCCGGTCATCGCAGAGTACAATGCACTGGCAGACCATGGAAGATATCTGAAGATCTACAACTACATCAGCGAAATCCCGGCATACGCCGATGAATTTGAGCCAATGATGCTGGTCGGCGCGATCCGCGAGCTGACCGCAGCCATCGGAATCCCGGCCAGCCTGACCGATGCGATCCGCCAGGCGGCAAAGGGAAAAGAAGTGACAGCAGAGGAGATCGAGAGCAAAATCGTGCCGATGGCGGTAGATGCGATGAAGAGCGGAAACATCGCCGTCAACCCGAGAGCGTCCCGTCAGCAGGACATCGAGGCGCTGTACCGGAAAGCACTGTAGGAGAGAAATCTAATATAGATATAGAAGAAACCGTAAAGGGCGATGCTGTGAAAAGTATGTACAGCATCGTCCTTTTTCTGCTTGTATTCCGAAAATATGTGCTGTAAAATAAATTTATCGTGCTGTTCTTACAAAACAGAGCAGCGAGGGGTGGATTTTTTTATTAAATCTTACTATTGGAGGAAGCAAAACATGGAAAATAATGTATTGCAGCAATTAAAAGAAAATATCGCAAAGGTCATGATCGGAAACGAGCGCACGATCGAGCTTGTCCTGACCTGCCTTGTTGCCAAAGGTCATATCCTGCTCGAGGATGTCCCAGGGACAGGAAAAACGGTCATGGCGAAATCCCTTGCGAAATCCGTCGAGGCAGAGTTCGGCCGCATCCAGTTCACACCGGACTTACTGCCGTCCGATGTTACCGGTCTCAATTATTTTGATGCCAAAAGCGGAGAGTTCGTCTTTTCGAAAGGCCCTGCCTTCTGCAACATTCTGCTTGCCGATGAGATCAACCGTGCAACGCCGAAGACGCAGAGCAGCCTTCTCGAGTGCATGGCTGAGCGCCAGATCACCGTGGACGGTGTGACACGGCCGCTCGAGGAGCCGTTCCTCGTCATCGCCACGCAGAACCCGCTCGAGACGCTCGGAACCTTCCCGCTGCCGGAGGCGCAGATGGACCGTTTTTTAATGAAACTTTCGATGGAAGCATTAAGCCCGGCGGAAGAGACGCAGATGATCGCCCGTTTCCTGACCGAGGAGCCGCTCGCCGAGCTGTCGTCTGTCTGCCCAAAAGAAGAAATCCGTACCCTGCAGGAGGCGTGTAAAGAAGTCTACCTGCATCCGGAACTGGTACAGTATCTCGTCCGCATCGTACAGGAGACGAGAGTCAACAGCAAGATTGCAAGCGGTGTGAGCCCGCGTGGAACACTCGCATTTTTACGTGCCGTACAGGGCCACGCGCTGGTGCAGGGACGAAACTACGTTGTGCCGGAGGACTTCAAGACCGTGGCTGTTCCGGTACTCGCACACCGTCTCACCATGCAGATCGGCGCAGACGACGGAAGAGCCGCAGAATCGGTGATCGAGGAAATTTTAAACCGCATCGATCTGCCGACCGAAAACTGGTCAGGAAGGTAACGGACTATGCTTCTTTTATTACTATTTGGAATGGCGCTTGCCTGGTTTCTGCAGAAAAAGCTGTACCAGAAAAACTGGCAGAAAAATCTGAAAATCCAGGTCAGCTTCCAGGATTCTGCGATCTATGAGGGCGAGGAGAGTACGTTAAAAGAGGTCGTCGTAAACGACAAACTGCTGCCGATTCCGGCACTCGAGCTTGGCATTTCGATGAGCCGCAATCTGGAATTCGACCGCGAGGCAAAAGCAAACGCGAGCATCACCGACCAGAGCTACAAACGCGATGTCTTTTCGTTCCTGTTTCATCAGCAGGTCACGAGAACACTGCCGTTTCAGGCGAAAAAACGAGGATTCTACGAGATCACCGGTGCGCATGCCGTAGCGTACGATCTTTTTTTCCGGGAGGGTCTTTACAGCGATTACCCGCAGCAGACACAGATGTACGTTTACCCGCGCCAGGTCGATACTGCACGGATTCAGATGATCTGCCGTGCCGTGTCGGGCATGGTTCTGTCACGGAATCGCCTGTACGAGGACCCGTTTGAATTTTCCGGTATCCGCGATTACCGGAAAGAAGACCCGATGAACCGCATCAACTGGAAATCGTCGGCACGGATGGGAGATCTGATGGTCAATCAGTTTGACGCGACGACGAGCGTGGAAGTTACGGTGCTTCTCGATATCGAGGACGCCAACATTCTGCGCGAGGAAGCGCAGGTCGAGGAGAGCATCCGCATCACGTCTTCGCTTGCGGCGCGGATGGTGAAAAACAAGATGAATCTGTGGGTGAAGAGCAATGCGAAAGATGAGGAGACCGGCGAGGAGCTGCGTGTCCATCTGGCAGCGGGCGCCGGAAAAACAGCGGAGCTGAACCGGAAACTGGCGTGCGTGCAGCTTGGGGGCAATCTCACAGGCAGCGCGGAGTTTCTGCACAAAGAGGCGGAAAAAGAGCTCACCGGCCACACCTACGTTGTCGTATCCAAAAACAGAACCGATGAGGTCCGTGAGGCGCTTCATCTGCTCTCCGGTGCGCAGAACCAGGTGCTGTGGGTGATTCCGTATCTGCCGGGCGAAGAAGTTCCGTCGGAGCAGAACCGTGCGTACACCGCAATCGGCTGGGAGGTGAAACCATGGAAATAAAAAAGACACCGGTACAGATCCCGCTGACCTGGCTTCATGTCTGGCTTTTATTCGCCGGCATCTATGGCTTTGCCGCCGGTTTTCTGGGGCTGACGGGAAGGGAGGCGCTGTATTTCTGCGCCATATCCTTATTGCTGCTGATTCCGGCCGCTGCAAGCTGGATTCTGATCCGGAAAACGAAAGCACTCTGGCAGTTTCTGCTTGGCGGAATTGCGGTCTGCGCGGTGACGTATCTGGCAGCGAAATTTTTCTGTTCCCTGTTCAGTGTGCAGGCGGCAGCGGTAATTGAAGCGGCTGCGGCGGCAAACGATGGAAAAAACAAGTTTGAGAACGGTATTTCTCCTGCATTTCTGGAGAGCCTTTCCGGCGTGATGACGGGTCTTATGGCCGCTGTGATTTTCCTGATCCGCGGCTATGTCAGAATCCGCAAAGGCCAGTTAAAGAAAGCAGCGCAGGAACTGCCGGCCGGCTCAATGCCGCTGGCGGATATGGAAGCGTGGGAGATCCCGACGCTCCTCGATGAGCCAAAGCCCCTTCATTTTCTCTGGTTTATGATACAGTATGTGATCGGTGTGCTGATGAAAATGCCGTTCTACTGGCATCTGATCTACTGGTTTTTCTTTGCAGATGTATTCCTGTGCTTCTTCTGCCAGTACCTCGACGGCATGCACGGGTTCATCCGTGACCATCAGAAAATCGCCAATCTCCCGGTGGAGACGATGCAGCGGACGGGAAAACTGATCCTGAAAATTGCAGTACTCCTTCTGGTACTGTTCGTGCTCCCATCGGCGCTCTACGGAAAGGATCCGATTGCGGAGGCGATCGCAGGATATGAGCCGAAAGAGCTGGAAAGCGATCTTACGATCGAAACACCGGAGGCCGAGGCGCCGCAGGGCATGGAGCAGGCCGATCTGTCCGATATGCTGGGGGACAAAGAGTACAAACCGATGCCGCAGTGGATCCAGAATCTTTTTACGGCGGTCATGTATCTTGTGATGGTTGCCGTCGGAATCGCGGTTCTGCGGGCGATTTACCAGAGCGTAAAAAATGCGGGAAAAGCCTTCTCAGAGGATGAGGAGGACGAAGTTCTCTTCCTGCATCAGGGAAACGACGAACGGGAAAATCTGCCGTGGCGGCGGGAAAAGAAAGAGGGCTATCTCTCCCCGAATATGCGTATCCGCCGGAAGTATAAAAAAACGATCAAAAAAGCCGGAAAATACCAGCCGACCGGAGCCGAAACCCCGGCGGAGCTGGAAGAGAGAAACGAGCTTTCCGGCGACGGCATGAGACGGCTGCACGACGGCTATGAAAAAGCCCGTTACAGCCGCGAGGGCTGCACAAAAGAAGAGGCGGAAGCGCTGCGGAACTGATTTAAAACCAGTTCCCGGCAGCAGTCCACAGCCAATAGAGAAAGCCGAGCAGCCAGCTTGCAAAGACACCGTACAGAATGACAGGTCCGGCGATGGTGAAAATTTTCGCACCGATGCCGAAGACCTGTCCTTCTTTTTTATATTCAATCGCAGGAGCTGCAACCGAGTTGGCAAAGCCGGTGATCGGGACGAGCGCACCGCAGCCGGCAAAGGTGACGATTTTCTGATAGATGTTGAGGCCGGTTAAAATCACACTGCTAAGGATCAGAATCAGCGAGCACCAGGAGCCGGCGTCATCTTTGCTGAGTGAGAACTGCGTTTTGCCGATATGGAGCAGAATCTGCCCCACGACACAGATCAGACCGCCGACGATAAAGGCTTTTGCCATATTGCAGAAGAGATTCTGCTTTGGCGTCACCTCTTTGACAAACTGTTCGTATTCTTTTTTTGCCCGTTCATTTTTTAAACTCTGCATCACATCTTACCTCCAGTTCTTATTGAAATCCACTTGCAAAATAATAGAGAGAGCCCGCGATTTTCCCTGCCGCCATGCAGAGAATTACAAACGGCAGTCCGCGCGTCAGTCCGATCCGGCGGCAGAGGATCGAAAACAGGTTGACGACTTCGCCGAGCGCGATGATCCAGCTTCCCAGATAAATGCCCGCAAAAAGCCAGAACACACCGGCCGTCCAGGAGGGCAGGGAAAACGAGAAGGTGCCAAGCGAGAAAAGATCGCCGAACAGCGCCCCGGCCATACAGCAGCATTCGTAAAAACGCAGGCTCTCTGCTGTCTTTGTGATGCCGGCGTACCGTGTCACGATGCCAAGGCCGATCACAAGCGCGACAAGGCCGCTCGCGATGAAAAAGCCAAGGCTAAGACCGGCTGTGATCAGCAGGATCTCTGGCAGGATTCGCATGAAAAGCCTCCTTTCCTTTACCGGAGCGGTCGTTCTGTTCGAGAATGGTCGTATCGATATCATCCTCGTAGACCCGCATTTCCACCTCGAGCGGCGTCGGGTCCTGCGTGAATTTCCGCCGTCCGAAATGGTTGAAATAGAGCACGACGCCAAGGCCGATGCCGATGGAATATGAAATTTCCAGCACCGAAAATCCGGGCGTCATCTGCGGGAGAAAACGGGTGTAAACATCCAAAAACAGCTCGCGGATGCCGATGTCGGTGTGGAAGGTCATAATGGAAAACGCAGTTCCGATAAACGTAAGGATGCCGACCAGAATCGTTTTGCACCAGCTGATCCAGGTGTTTTTCTGACGCGGATCCTCGTACGTTAAAATAAAATTCGGCTCGCCGATGTGGGTGACATCGACGTGCTCCTCGGCCTCCGTGACGAGGCGGACGAGGGTGGAGGCGGAGCAGACGTAGCGTCCGTATCCGTCATCGGGAAGATGCGCCACGCGGCGGACCTGATTGCGGGCAAGGACAGCGCCGTCTGAACAGGAAAGCTGCGCCACATCGCCGAGCGTCACGACGGGACTGGTGATTTTGATATTCCGCTCCGTCTGAAGATACAGCATTTCACTCATGAAAAACATTCCTCTAAAAGTTTCTGAAACAGGATTTTTGTGCTACAGCGTACAGAGTTCCCTAAAACAGGAAAATCATGCGTAAGAATGGAAAAAACGGAAATACTGAAGGTCAGAAATGGTAAGACGCAAAATAAGAAAACGGAGGAATTTGCCGATGAGACAGATGACAGGAAAGCAGAGCATCTCGTTTGCCAAAGCCGTCTATATCGAGGGCAGCGCGGCGATTGTAGGAGAAAAGGAAAAGGATGGACCGCTGGGCGAATACTTTTCGCACACGCTTTCGGACCCGATGTGCGGGCAGGAGAGCTGGGAGGAGGGCGAGAGTGAACTGCAGCTTGCCACCGCGAAGCTGGCAATGCAGAAAGCCAATGTGAGGCCAGAGCAGATCCGCATGATTTTTGCGGGCGATCTTCTGGCACAGTCAATCGCATCATCGTTCGGCCTGGTGGATCTGAACTGCCCGCTCTACGGCCTGTTCGGTGCCTGCTCGACGATGGGAGAGGCGCTTTCGCTTGGCGCGATGGCAGTCGCAGGAGGATACGGTGACCGGGTGCTGGCGGTGACATCGAGCCATTTTGGAACGGCGGAGAAGGAGTTCCGTTTTCCGCTCGCCTACGGAAACCAGCGCCCGCCGTCCGCGAGCTGGACGGTGACGGGAAGCGGCGCGTGTGTGCTTGGGAAAACGAAGAGCAGAGTGAAAATCACGGGCGCTACGACGGGAAAAATCATTGATTACGGGCTGAAAGACAACCAGAACATGGGCGCCTGCATGGCCCCCGCTGCGTGCGATACGATTGCACAGAACCTCGTCGATTTCAACCGGGAACCGGCCGATTACGACCGCATTGTGACGGGAGATCTCGGCGTTGTGGGGCGGGAAATTCTGCTGGAGCTGCTGAAGAAAAAAGGATACGATATCTCGGAACAGCACAGTGACTGCGGCATGCTGATCTTCGATCCGGCAAAACAGGACACCGGTGCGGGCGGAAGCGGCTGCGGCTGTGCGGCATCGGTGCTGGCGGAGTATCTGCTGCCGAAGCTGGAAAACGGAGAGTGGAAGAGGATTCTGTTTGTACCGACTGGTGCGCTGATGTCGAAGGTCAGCTTTCAGGAGGGCAGCAGCGTGCCTGGTATTGCACAGGCGGTTGTAATCGAGAGGGAGGAGGATGTGTAAAATGGGAACGTTCATGGAATATTTCAATGCCTTCTGGGTCGGCGGCCTCATTTGTGCCCTGTGCCAGATTCTGCTCGACCGCACGAAAATGCTGCCGGGAAGAATTATGGTAACGCTTGTGTGCACGGGCGCGGTGTTGAGCTTTCTGGGACTCTACGATCCATTTGCAGAATACGCCGGGGCAGGCGCGTCGGTGCCGCTGCTCGGGTTCGGGCATCTTTTGTTTCAGGGAGTAAAAGATGCCGTAAAAGAAAGCGGATTTTTAGGAGTGTTCCAGGGCGGATTAAAGGCGGGGGCTGTCGGAACATCAGCGGCGTTGATTTTCGCGTATCTTGCAAGCTGGATTTTCCAGCCGAAGATGAAAAAATAGCAGGTGAAAAATTGCGCAGAAGCAGGCGGACTGATATAATAAAGAAAAATGCCGCAGAAAAAAGCAGAATCGCAGCGGCAGGACGAATACAGAAAAAAGCGGGTGTTTTGCGGAAAAAACATCAAAACACCCGCGACAGGAAGAAAGGAAGTCTGCAATGAAGACAAGAGAAGAAGCGCTATCCTATGGCCTTTCCTTCCCGGACACATATCAGGAAGCACCGTTCCACGATGACAACTGGCAGCTCATCCGCGTGAAAGGAAGCAAAAAGGCATTTCTGTGGGTCTATGAAAAGGACGGAATCATTCAGCTGAATGTAAAAGCAAACCCGGAATGGCGGGACTACTGGCGCGATGCATTCGCGTCAGTTATCCCGGGATATCATCAGAACAAAGAACATTGGAACACGATTCTCCTCGACGGAACCGTACCCGATGACGCTGTGCGTACCATGATCGCCGAGAGCTACGACATCATCACGGACAGCCCGACCAAAAGAATCTATGAGGCGGTAAAGCAGATTCCGCGCGGAAAAGTGGCGACATACGGCCAGATAGCAGCGCTTGCAGGCGAGCCGAAGATGGCGCGTGCCGTGGGAAACGCCTTACATAAAAACACAGATCCGGAGCACATTCCATGCTACCGTGTGGTAAACTCCAAAGGCGAACTGGCCGCGGAATTTGTCTTCGGCGGCGCCGGGAAACAGGCGGATATGCTGGAGGCAGACGGCATTGTGCTGGAAAACGGCCGCGTCAATTTAAAGAAGTACGGCATCAACGTGGAAGAGATGCTGGCACAGCGGGAGCTGGAGCAAAACTGAAAAAATAGGATGCACAAAACAGCGAAAGACCGGAACGGCAGAGGAAAATGTCCGTTTCGGTCTTTCATTATGTTTGGCTTATAAAATTAGAAAATACAATTATTTCGCATTGAATACATACTTATCCATACGGTCAAATGCCTCTTTCACAAGCACATGCGGCAGTGCCAGATTCAGGCGGATCGCATACGGTCTGTGGAACGGCCGTCCGTCCTGCCAGATCACGCCGACAGCAACACCGGCTTTCAGCAGTGTATCCATATCGGTATCATGCTCCTTGCACCACTCCTCGCAGTCGAGGTACAGCATGTACGTTCCTTCTGGTTTGGAAAGCTTCACGCCCTTGAAATGCTCGAGAATGTAGTTGTACGCATAATCCGCATTCGATTTCAGCACTTCGCGCAGTTCATCCACCCACTGGTATCCCTCCGGACGGTAAGCGCCGATCAGCGCATGAACAGAGAGTACGTTCGGAGAATTGTAGTGAGAAAGGGACGAAGCCTTCTCCACACGGTCGCGCAGCATGCGGTTGTAGATGATGTGGTAGGAGCCTACAAGGCCAGCCAGGTTAAAGGTCTTGGACGGTGCATAAAGTGCGATGGTGCGCTCGCGTGCATCCTTCGAAACGGACTGCGTTGGGATATGTTTGAAGCCCGGCAGTGTCAGGTCAGACCAGATCTCATCGGAGATGACAACGCATTCATTTGCTTTGTAAATTTCCATCGCCTTTTCAATTTCCTCGCGCTCCCAGACACGGCCTGTCGGGTTGTGCGGAGAGCAGAAAATCGCGAAATGAATGTTGTGTTCTTTTAACTTGCGGTCCATATCGGCGTAGTCCATACGCCATACGCCGTTCTCATCCTGAACAAGATCGGAGAGAACGATATTGCGTCCGCAGTTCTCAAGAACACCGGTAAAACCGATGTATGTCGGGGAATGCAGAAGAATGGATTCGCCCGGGGATGTAAAAGCGGCAGCAGCCGAAGCAACACAGCCGAGCACGCCGTTCTCATAGCCGATCGCCTCACGCGGCAGATCTTCCACACCGTTGCGCTCTTTCTGCCAGCGGATGATGCTGTCAAAATATGCATCCGGCAGATTAAAGTAGCCAAAATGCGGTTCGTTGACTCTCGCGTGAATTGCTTCCTGAATGGTCGGAAGAGACGGGAAGTTCATGTCGGCCACCCACATCGGGATGCGGGAGAAGCCCTCTTTGACTTCCGCACCCGGAATCGGGATCTGATCGACAGCGATCGAATCGTGGCCGCTGCGGTTCATCAGAGATGTAAAATCGTATTTCATTGGTAAAAACCCTCCTTTGTGTTTGCTGTGCTCTCGAAGTAAAACCAAAAGCACATGGAAAACCGGATGCAGCTTCCTTTCCTCGCTGAAAGAAAAACCTGCAGCCGGCTGAATACAAATATTATAACACGGAGGGGAATTTTCGTAAACAAAAGAATGCTTTATTCGGCACCATTTATTCCGCGCCGATCCAGTTATCGCGGTTGATTGCTTCCGTGTGGCTGGTGCTTTCGTTCATGATTTTCTGCAGATCCGGCCGGTCATAGTTGACAATGCCCTTTCCGAGATATTCATGGCTGCCGCGCCGGAAGACGCTGACGACATCGCCTTTCTTAAAATCGCCTTCGACTGCCACGATGCCTTTGGGAAGCAGGCTCTTTGCCTGAACAGCAAGTGCTTCTGCGGCACCTTCATCGACGTAGAGATTGCCAGCACTCGGCGCATAGAATGCCATCCACTGCAGACGCGTTTTCATGTTGTGGCCGCTGGCGGTAAAGTACGTTCCTTTTGCGGTTCCTTTCACCGCACGCACAATGTTGTTTTCCTCCGCCGAGGAGCAGATCAGAACCGGAACACCGGCTCTTGTGGCAAGCGAAGCGGCGGAGAGCTTCGTTGTCATGCCTCCCGTTCCGTTGCCCGATCCCGCACCGCCTGCCGCAGCAGTGAGCTCCGGCGTGATCTCATTTACCACGTCGATATGGCGCGCATTCGGGTCACTCTTTGGATTGGCAGTGTAGAGCCCGTCGATATCGGTCAGCAGAATCAGAAGCGATGCATGCAGCATCGCAGCCACCTGGGCGGAGAGCGTGTCGTTGTCGCCGACCTTCAGCTCCTCAATCGCGATCGTATCGTTCTCATTGATGATCGGAATCGCACCGCGCCCGAGCAGGACGGAGAGGGAGCCGAAGATGTTTTTATAGCGGCGGCGGTCCTCAAAGTCACTGCGGTTCAAAAGAATCTGCGCACACGGAATCTGGTACGCCATCAGATTTTTCGTGTATTCCTCCATCAGAAGGCCCTGGCCGACAGCAGCGGCAGCCTGTTTATCGGCAATTTTCGTCGGCCGTTTTTTAAAGCCGAGACGGGAAAAGCCTGCGGCGATCGCACCGGAGGAAACGAGAATCACATGGTGGCCTGCCGTCTGCAGCGCGGCAAGCTGGGTCGTAATGTTCCGTATTTTTTCAGCATCCATGGTTCCGTCTGAGAGTGTCAGGGAGCTGGTGCCGACTTTCACAACTATCGTCTGTTTTTCCATCATGAAAACCTCAAATGTAAGAAATGATAAGAAACGTTGTTTACGGGTGACAAAACATCAATTACAGACACTTTAACACAGTACTGTGTGAGAGTCAAGAAGATGCGGAATGGTCGTTACATTTTTCGTGAAAGATCTGCAAAAAGATAGAAATTTGTTGCTGGAATTCTGAAAAAGTATGGTAGAATAGAAAACGAGAAAAAGGTGTGTGCAGAAATACATTTTTCCTGAAAAACAAAAGAAGCGGAAAGAAGTCCGGCACACGACGGAGGGAGTCAAAGATGGAGGAAAAAACAGAAGAAAGAGGCAGAGGCTGCATGACAACGCTGTGCTACATCGAAAAGGATGACAGCTATCTGATGATGCACCGCACGGTGAAAAAGAACGATGTCAACAAGGACAAGTGGATCGGCGTCGGCGGCCATGCGGAACTTGGCGAAAGCCCGGAGGAATGCCTGCTGCGTGAAGTAAAAGAGGAAACCGGCTACACGCTGACGAGCTGGCGTTTCCGCGGTCTCGTTACCTTTGTGACAGAGGCAGAAAACAGCAAAACGGTGGAGTACATGGAGTATATGTGTCTCTACACGGCAGACGGATTCACGGGAGAACCGACTGCATGTGATGAGGGCGAACTCGCCTGGGTGAAAAAAAAGGACGTCCTGCACCTGAATCTGTGGGAGGGAGACAAAATCTTTTTCCGCCTTCTGAATGAAGACGAGCCGTTTTTCTCCCTGAAGCTGCGGTATGTGGGCGACACGCTCGCAGAAGCGGTGCTGAACGGAAGACAGATGGAACTTTTTGAGGAGCGCTCAGGCGACGGCACGCCGACCGGAACCATCGTAGAGCGCGGCGTGGCGCACAGTGAGGGACGGTGTCACGGAACGGCACATATCTGGATTGCACGGGCGAATGAGAAGAGCGGCTGTGAGGTACTGCTGCAGAAAAGGAGTGCCTGGAAAGATTCGAATCCGGGCTGCTACGATATTTCAAGCGCCGGCCATCTTTCGGCGGGCGATACGTATTTGGAAGGGGCTCTGCGGGAAATCGGCGAGGAGCTCGGCATCCACGCAGAGGCAGAGGAGCTGAGGGATCTTGGCCTGCTGGAAAAAGTATCACACGGTGTTTTTTACGGAAAACCGTTCCACGATCATGAGGTCAGCGCCGTGTATCTTTACACGAAGCCGGTCGAGGCGGAAAAACTGCATCTACAGGAGTCGGAAGTAGAAGCAGTCCGCTGGATGGATCTCAAAGAGTGCCAGAAGGCGGTAAGAGAAGGAAGCATTCCCAACTGTATTGATATACGGGAACTGGAAATGATTGAAAAAGCGTGGTTCGCCGGAGAAAAAACAAAAGATGAGGCAGAAAAAGAGGCAGCAGCCACCGCTGAAAAATAAAAAGAAATGCATGAAAAAAGTCACCGGTTCGAAATAGAACATGGTGACTTTTTTGGATATCGCGTAAATGAAATTTGTTTTTTTATTTCGCTGCTGCCTTTGCCTGGCTAAACAGTCCGGATTTCTGAAGAGCCGGACGCAGTGCCATGTAGATGACAACGGAAGCGATGGTGGAAAGTACGGCGTTGATGGAAGTTGCCGCTACGTTCCAGCTTAAGGTAACCTCTGCTGCCGGTTTTCCAAGGAGAACCAGTTTGTAGAAGTAACCGATGAGCGGATCGAAGATCACATTGAACAGAAGTCCGCCGATGGCTGCAAGCAGTGCCCATTTGAAGATCTGTTTCTGATCGGTCTGCTCGTTGATTTTACCGATTTTGTGTGCGATCAGTCCTGCGATGAGGCCGATGCAGAATTTTAAGATGAAGGTCTTTGGTGCGTATACCACATAGACCGGATCGAGAAGATCTCCGATGGTCATGCCGATCGCACCGCCGATTCCGCCGTAAACACCGCCGAGAATCAGTGCACCGAGCACACAGACAGCGTTTCCGAAATGGATCGAGGTGGCATCTCCGCCTGGCAGCCAGATTTTGAACTGCAGGAAGGTGAAGACAACGTAGGAAAGGGCTGCAAAGACACCTGTCATTGCGATTTTCCAGACTTTTTCATTTTTCATAACAACTCACTCCTTTGGTATCTGGAACTTTCGTTCCTTGATTGCACCCTATTATAGGGAGTGGTGGCATGAAGAAAAAGTTCCAATTCCGGATTTTTTGACCAGACCAGTTATTTCCGGTACGATTTCATTTTTTCGTGTTCTTCTTTTAATTCTCTGTAGAGCTGCAGCGAATTCCACGCCTGGTTCTGCGTTGTGACGATGGCTTTGAGGGCGATCGGCGGCACTTTTTTCCGGCGCATTTCGGTGAGAAAAAGATCGAGTTTCCGCTCGGAAAAGCCGGCCATGACCATCATTGGTTCTTCAAATCCGGCGCCGTCATAGGCTTCGGGGGATTCTGCAAATGCTTTATTTCCGGCAAGAAATCCGATCGACTGGAGATACTGTTCCGGTTCCACAATGCGTACGCGGATACCGAGCTTTAAGAGAACCGGCTTTAAAAGCGCAGCTGTTTTCGTTCCTTTGATCTGATATAAGAGTACGGTTTCCATGAGAAAAATCCTTTCCACGGGCAGATTTCCGGATCAAATGCGCGGATGCCCAGAACTATGATATAAGAAATGTTTTGGAAAAACAATACTTTTATGGTATCATAGGAACGTACAATTCAGAACACGATAAATTTTGAGATAAAAGAGAAAGGAAACCAATAAAATGTGGATAGCAGATGGATGGAAAGATTATGAAGTGCTGGATACGTCCGGCGGAGAAAAACTGGAGCGGTGGGGAGATTACCTTCTGGTAAGACCAGACCCGCAGGTCATCTGGAACACGAAAAAAGAAAATCCGGGCTGGAAAAAGAAAAACGGTCATTATCACAGAAGCAGCAAGGGCGGCGGAGAATGGGAGTTTTTCCATCTGCCGGAGCAGTGGGAGATCAACTATAAAGACCTGACCTTCCGCCTGAAACCGTTCAGCTTCAAACATACCGGCCTTTTCCCGGAGCAGGCAACGAACTGGGACTGGTTCGGCGATCTGATCCGCCGTGCCAACCGCCCGATTAAAGTGCTGAACCTGTTCGCCTACACGGGAGGCGCAACGCTCGCAGCGGCCGCAGCAGGCGCAAGCGTCACACATGTCGATGCATCCAAAGGCATGGTCAACTGGGCAAAAGAGAACGCTGCCGTGTCCGGCCTTTCGGACAAGCCGATCCGCTGGCTTGTGGATGACTGCACCAAATTTGTCGAGCGCGAGATCCGCAGAGGCAACCACTACGACGCGATCATCATGGACCCGCCGTCCTACGGAAGAGGACCAAAGGGCGAGATCTGGAAAATCGAGGAGTCGATTCATCCGTTCATCAAGCTCTGCACGCAGCTCTTAAGCGATGACCCGCTGTTCTTCCTTGTGAATTCTTACACGACAGGACTTGCACCGGCTGTCCTGACGTACATGATTTCCCTGGAATTAAAACAGTACAAAGGCCACGTAGAAGCACAGGAAATCGGCCTTCCGGTCAAGTCGACCGGCCTTGTTCTGCCGTGCGGTGCATCGGGAAGATGGCAGTCTGACAACGTTTAAAACATCTTTTGGCAGCGGACGTATGTCCGTCATACGAAAAACATTTGGCTGAATTGCAGGGAATGAAGTATGAAACTGCAAAAAAGTGGGATAAAATGCCGAAAAGTGCATAAAACATGCAAGTTCTCCTTGACAGAAACTCATGATCTGGTAAAATGGTCTTTAGTTGAGCAAGAAACCTGAAAAACGGGTAAGGAAAGTACAAGGGAGGACATTTCATGAAACCGTATATCGAATGGACCAAAGAAGAATTAGTTGCCGAGAAAGCCAGACTGGAGCAGGAATTTGCAGAGGTAAAAGCAAAAGGCCTCAATCTGAATATTTCCAGAGGAAAACCTGCAGCAGCCCAGTTAGATCTCACGGAAGGAATGCTTACCGTTCTCTCGAAAAATGAAGACACCTTCGCAGAAGATGGAACCGACTGCCGGAACTACGGCGTGCTGACCGGTATTCCGGAAGCAAGAAAACTGATCGGAGATATCTGTGAGGTTCCGGCGGAAAACGTCATCGTTTACGGAAACGCCAGCCTTACCATTATGTTTGATACCGTAGCACGTTCGTTCCTGAAGGGCGTTGCAGGCTGCACTCCGTGGAACAAGCTGGACAAAGTAAAATTCCTCTGTCCGGTACCGGGCTATGACCGTCACTTCGGTGTAACTGAGTACTTCGGCGTTGAGATGATCAATGTTCCGATGACGCCGGAAGGACCGGACATGGACATGGTAGAAAAACTCGTTGCAGAAGATGACGCCATCAAGGGAATCTGGTGTGTACCGAAATACTCCAACCCGCAGGGCTACACCTACTCCGATGAGACCGTCAGAAGATTTGCAAACCTGAAACCGGCAGCCAAAGACTTCCGTATTTTCTGGGATAATGCATACATTATCCATCACCTGTATGATGACAGACAGGATCATCTGCTGAACATCATCGAGGAGTGCGAGAAAGCCGGAAATCCGGATATGGTCTATGAGTTCGTATCCACCTCGAAAGTAAGCTATCCGGGAGCCGGAATTGCAGCTCTCATTTCTTCTGAGGCAAACCTCAAAGAGGCACAGGAGTACATGAACTTCCAGATCATCGGTCATGATAAACTGAATCAGCTGCGCCATGTAAAATTCTTCCAGAACCTGGACGGCGTGATGAATCAGATGAAAAAGCATGCTGAGATCTTAAGACCGAAATTCGAGGCAATTCTGCAGGTAATGGATCAGGAGCTGAGCGGCCTTGGCATCGCTTCCTGGACAAAACCGAACGGCGGATACTTCATCTCCTTCGATGCGATGGAGGGATGCGCAAAGAAGATCGTTGCAAAAGCAAAAGAGGCCGGTCTTACCATGACAGGCGCGGGCGCAACGTATCCATATCACAACGATCCGCAGGATTCCAATATCCGTATCGCACCGTCCTTCCCGACACCGGAAGAGCTGGAAATCGCAGGTCAGGTATTCGTGCTGAGTGTCAAACTGGTCAGCGTGGATAAGATTCTGGAAAGCAAATAACAGATAAGTAAAAATACAAAAGCCGGATTCTCCCGGGGGACACAGTTTTTGTGAACTCTGGTGTGGGAGTTCCGGCTTTTTTCTATCAGAAAATTAAAAAGAAATTTTCTATGGGACAGAAAGGAAAAACATGAAAAAGAAAGTAATAGGAATTGCCGCAGGACTCATACTCCTTGCGGCCGCAGGCGGTTACGCGGGCGTGGGGCATTACTATGCATCCCACTTTTTCCCGAAAACCGCGATCAACGGACTGAACTGCGCAGGGCTGACCGCAGAGCAGGTCAAAGAGGAAATTCAGAAGCACATTGTGGATTATACACTCAGCATTACCGAGCGCGGTGGAAAAACAGAGACATTAAGCGGCACGGAGATCGGCCTCACGTATGTGGACGACCACGCGGTGGAAAAACTGCTGGAGTCCCAGAATACCCTTGCCTGGCCTGCGTTTTACTGGAAAGACAAGGAAAACCAGGTGGCGGCGGACTCTGTCTATGACAAAGAAATGGTGCAGGAAAAACTGCAGACGATGGAAGGGTTTCAGGAAGAACAGCAGGAAGCGCCGACGGATGCTTATCTGACGGATGACGGAACCTCGTACGTCATTGTGCCGGAAACAGAGGGCGCGCAGGTGGACTATGAGAAGGCGGAGCAGGCTGTCATCGAGGCGCTGGATGCCGGAGCGGCGAGCGTGGATCTGGAAGAAAAAGATGTTTACCGGAAACCGGACATTACGCAGGATGATGAAGCACTGAATGGGAAAATGGCGGAACTGAACCACCTGACAGCGGCGCGGATCACGTATGCAATCGGTGAAAACAGCTATGCCATAGACCGGGCGACCTTACAGAGCTGGCTCGTACAGGGGGAGGATGGAACCTACACGATTTCGCAGGACGAAGCGGCAGCTTTTGTGCGCCATATGGCGTATGAGACGGACACCTTCGGGCTGGCGCATACCTTCAAAACGAGTCTTGGCGCGACCATTAACCTGAATGCGGGCGGCGATTACGGCTGGTGCATCGACAAGGAGGAGACGACGCAGGCACTTCTGCAGGCGATCGAGGACGAAACACAGGGAAATCTCGATCCGGTTTACCTTTATACGGCAAATGACCGTTCGGCGAATGATATCGGAAATACATACGTCGAGGTGTGCATTTCCCAGCAGAAAATGTGGTGCTACAAGGATGGCGTTCTGGTGACGGAAACACCGGTCACAACGGGCAATCATGCGACGGGCTATGACACTCCGGCAGGCAGTGTCTGGGCGGTGGATGCGAAAAAAAGTGACTGTGATTTCAAGCTCTATCCGAGCCATGTCATGTTCTGGCTTCCGTTTAACGGCGACGTCGGAATCCACGATGCGAGCTGGCGTACCGAGTACGGCGGGGACATCTATCTGACGAACGGATCCCACGGATGTGTGAATACCCCATACACAGAAGCAGAAAAAGTGTTCAATGCTATTGAAATTGGTGACCCGGTTATCGTATACTATAGCCTGGATGATGTAACCGGGCCGCAGCCTACACAGAAAAACAGCCTGTAGGAAAAACGCTTAAGCATCACAGCAGAAGCACATCAAATAAAGGAGATTTTGATAGATGAAAATAGTAGTATTAGCTGGAGGAACCAGCACGGAACGTTCGGTATCCATTACATCGGGAACTATGGTCTGCAAGGCACTCCGCGAGAAAAACCATCAGGCAGTTCTGGTAGACGTTTTCTGCGGTATCGATGTGAAGGGGAACCTGGAAGATGTATTTGCAGAGGAGGCGTACGATATAGACAAAGCAGCAGAATATATGCACAGCTTTGATGCAGGATTAAACGAAATGATCGAATCCCGCCGCAGATTTTTCGGACCGAACGTACTGGAACTCTGCGAGGCAGCGGATGTTGTTTTCCTTGCCCTGCATGGCGCAAACGGAGAGGACGGAAAGGTACAGGCTACGTTCGATCTGCTCGGCATTCCGTATACCGGAACGGGCTATTTAAGCAGCGCCCTCGCAATGGACAAATCCATCACAAAACAGTTCTTCCGTGCACACCATGTGCCGACCCCGAACGGCGTGACCCTGAAAAAAGGCCAGGAGAGCGAGCCTTTGTCCGGCTTTGGCCTGGAGCTTCCGGTTGTCGTAAAACCGTGCTGCGGCGGTTCCAGTGTCGGTGTCTATATTGCACACACGAACGAAGAATACTGGCAGGCTATGAAGGATGCTTTCTCCTACGAACCGGAGGTTGTCGTTGAGGAGTATATCGAGGGAAGAGAGTTCTCCGTTGGCGTGGTAGACGGAAAGGCTTACCCGATCATCGAGATTGCACCGATCGAAGGCTTCTATGATTACACGAACAAATACAAAGCCGGAGCTACTGTTGATACCTGCCCGGCCGTACTGACGGAGGAGCAGACGAAAGAAATGCAGAAGCACGCAGAGGACGGCGCTGCCGCTCTCGGTATCGAAAACTACTGCCGTCTCGACTTTATGATGCGCAAGGACGGAAGAATGTACTGCCTCGAGGCAAACACCCTTCCGGGCATGACCCCGACCAGCCTTCTGCCGCAGGAGGCACAGGTACTCGGCATTTCCTATCCGGAACTCTGCGAGCTGCTGATCCAGCTTTCTCTCAGAAAAAGAGGTAACAACGCATGAAAAATATGACACTTGCGCACATCACAGAGGTGTGCGGCGGAATCTACTTCGGACCGGAAGAAAAGAAAACAGCGGAAGTCACGGATATCGTGACGGACAGCCGGAAAGCGGGAGAGGGAAGTCTCTTCGTTGCAATTCCGGGTGAGCGTGTGGACGGCCATAAATTTATCCCGAACGTGGCTTCCCAGGGCGCACTTGCTGTCATTTCCGAGCAGAAACTTGAAACACCGCCATGCCCGTATATCCTCGTGAAGGATTCCATGGAGGCCATTAAAGCAATGGCAGAATACTATATGCAGCAGCTCAATATTCCGGTTGTCGGCATTACGGGAAGCGTTGGAAAGACCAGTACGAAAGAGACGATCGCGTCGGTGCTGGCGCAGAAATACCGTGTGCTGAAAACGGATGCGAACTTCAACAATGAGCTGGGCTTGTCGCTCACTGTTTTCCGTCTGCGTGAGGAAGATGAGATGGCGGTTCTCGAGATGGGAATCGACGATTTCGGCCAGATGCACCGTCTGGCGAAGATCGCACGCCCGGAGACCGCAGTCATTACGAATATCGGCTGGTGCCATCTGGAAAATCTGAAGACGCGAGACGGTATTTTACAGGCAAAAACCGAGATCTTTGATCATCTGCGTGAGAACGGGCACATTATCATCAATGGGGACGATGATAAGCTGTCTACTGTTGGAACGGTTCACGGCATCAAGCCGGTTCATTTCGGATTGGATGAAAAAAACGAATATTATGCCGATGAGATCGAGAGCCAGGGCTTCCGCGGCATTTCCTGCCGGATTCATACCCCGCATGGGAGCTTTTCTGCACTGATTCCGATTCCGGGACGCCATATGGTTTACAATGCGCTGGCCGGAACCGCAGTCGGATGCATGTACGGGCTGACGCTGGAGCAGATCAAACAGGGAATCGAGACACTGCAGTCGGTGAGCGGAAGATTCCACATCATCGAGACAGGAAAATACACCGTTGTCGATGACTGCTACAACGCAAACCCGGTTTCGATGAAGGCATCTCTCGATGTTCTGAAAGAGGCGAAGGGAAGAAAAGTGGCTGTACTCGGCGATATGGGCGAGCTTGGAACCGATGAGGCAGCACTTCACGCCGAAGTCGGCACACACGCCGGAACCTGCGGCATTGACGCCCTCTACTGTGCGGGACCGCTCTGCGAGCATCTTGCAAAAGCGGCAAAAGAGGCTGATTCGAAGCTTGAGGTACGCCACTTTGCAGACCGCGAGAGCCTGATGGCAGAACTGCCGAAGCTCTTACAGGACGGCGATCAGATTCTGGTAAAGGCATCGCATTTTATGGAATATGGAAAGATTGTGGAGATGCTTGAAACAGCACAGAAATTATGATAAAATTTTAAACTGGAAAGTACCCATGACAGGGTGGTAGCCTCCCGAGCTAATGAATACATAGGAAGGGAGGTGGCGTAAATGACAGCATACGAAATTATTATGGTTTTTCTGGGAATCTTAGCTTTACTGATTTCCTTCGGAGGCTTCATCATTGCGTTGCTTACCTTTCTCGATAAGAGAAATAAGCGAAAATAAAAATGCCTACCCCGTCGGCAAACGGGATAGGCGGTGTTCGTAAGAACATTTAACCCTTTTCTCGAGAGCATCCACTTTGGAGTGGGTGCTTTCTTTTTATATATTTATTATATCGCAGGGGTCTGGCATTTTCAAGCATTTTCTTTCAATTGTTCTAATAGAATGTTTTTCGTATAATTTCCAATCTCTTTTTTCTCTTCCTTCGTAAGCTCGCCCGGAATGATCGGCTTGCCGTACGTTACGGTAACGTGGGTACCGCGGATCTTCGGGAAATGTGCTTCCAGAATTTCTCTGGATCCGGAAATCGAAAGCGGAATGATCGGGCAGCCGGTTTTCGTTGCCATCTTGAATGAACCGTTGTGGAACTCGCCGAGCTCCAGCTCGCTCTCCGTCTTGCCGCGGGTACCCTCCGGGAAGATACAGATGGAAGTGCCGCTCTTGATCTCCTCACATCCGGAGAGAATCATCTGCAGACCCTGCTTGATGTCGGAACGGTCGAGAAACAGGCAGTGGATGAGTTCCATCCAGTTCTTTAACAGCGGAATGCGTGAAAGTTCTTTTTTGGCGACAAATCCGCAGGAACCCGGAACCGTTGTATAGGTTACAAGGATATCGAAATAGCTGCGGTGATTGCCGATGTATAGAACAGCCCGGTCCTTCGGAATATTTTCCTGACCTTTTACGGTGATCTTCGTGCCGGAAAAAAACAGAATTACGCGAAAAATCCAGCGGATCAGGGAGCGGCTTACCTTGTCACAGACCTCCGGCTTTTTCTTCCGGATCAGAAGCAGAACAAGAAGCACCGGGATCGACAGAATCAGATACAGAAAAGCGGTCAGAATGACCAGAATAAAACGAATCATGAATCTTTTTCTCCTCTTGGTAAAAATAGTGATATTCAATTATTGCGTACTTTTCAGTATACGTCATATATGGGGCGGGTTGCAATAACTTTCGTCTTTTTCGGAAAAAGATTTTGCGTCATAGAAGACTGTGGCCCGTCATACAATGGATAGAAAGAGCGGGAAGCGGCGTTTGGAATGATGAAGAAAAAGAGACGGGGAAGAGTTCTTCTGGCGGCGGTGATCCTGATGCTCCTGGCATCGTGCCGGATCACAGATGTGAGCGAGGGCGAGCGGAAAGAACTGTCGTATGCGATTGTAAAGCCGGGCGATTTTCCGCCGGAAATCGATCAGATTTTGCGTAAGAAAAAAGAATCCGCGTTCCAGATGGCGTACGAGAGCGGGGACGATCTCTACATACTGCGCGGCTACGGAAAGCAGAAAAGCGGAGGCTTTTCCATACAGATCGAAGAAGTATCGAAATCGGAAAACGCCGTTTTCGTGCGGACAAAACTCGTCGGACCTGCCGCAAAGGAGGAGCAGAAAGGCGCCGCCTCCTGCCCTTACGTCGTGCTGAAAACGAAAGCGGCGGCGGGAATCTCAGTCGTATTTGAGGATTAGAGTGGGAGGAGCCTTATGGATTTTGTAAAAAAGATTCTGCATCAGATCAGCAGAAAAAGCGAAGCGGTGTCACAGATTACGTTTGACGAGGACTACAATGTGCCGGACGCAAGGCCCGATGTGGGGCGGATGATTCAGAAAAAAGGCGAGGTGACGATCGGGGATGTGCAGATTTCGGAAGGAAAAGCGCGTGTATTCGGCGGCCTCACCTTTCATCTGCTGTACGTCTCCGACGGCGAACGGCGCCGGATCTGCCAGCTCTCCGGCGAGCTTCCGATCGACGAGACGATCCATCTCGATGGTCTGACAGGGGGCGACAAGGTCTGCATCACCTGGGAAGTGGAAGATCTGAACCTGCATCTCATCAACTCGCGGAAGCTGGGCGTGCGCGCGATCGTCACGCTGCACGCGTGGATCGAGGAACTGTGCGACCTTGCCGTGCCGATGGAAATCCGCGGGGAGAGCGACGTCGCGGTAAAAAGGCAGGAATACCGCGTGGTTGAGCTTGCAGTGCAGAAAAAAGATGTGCTGCGTGTCAAAAAGGAGCTTACGATTCCGTCCGGCAAGCCGGAATTGCACGAGATTCTCTGGCAGGATCTGGAAGTGCGCGGTCTCGATCTCCGCTCTGAGGAGGGGCGGGTCAGTGCGCAGGGAGAACTCTTTGTCTTCTGTCTGTACAGCGACGGCGAGGAGGATCACCCGCTGCAGTGGGTGGAGCAGGCGCTCCCGTTCCAGGCAGAAGTGGAATGCCAGGGCTGCATCTCCGAGATGATCCCGCGGATCGAAAGCACACTCGGCCAGACCACACTCGAAATCCAGCCCGATTCCGACGGCGAGGAGCGGGTCCTGCAGGCGGAGGCCGTACTCGAACTTGACATCTGTCTGTATCAGGAAGAAACCGTATCACTTCTGCAGGACGTTTACCATCCGCACCGAGAATGCATTCCAAAAGTGCAGGAGGAGACTTTGGAGAGCCTTCTGATCCGCAATTCCTCCAAATGCCGCCTGACCGACAAACTGCAGATGCGCGTGCCGAAAAATAAAATTCTGCAGATCTGCCACAGCAACGGCAAAATCAAGATCGACGAGGAAAGAATCGTAGAAAACGGCATCGAAGTAACCGGCGTGGTGGAGCTCAGGGCGCTCTATGTCGTGAGCGACGATGAAATGCCATTCTACGCCGCCGAAACCGCCCTCCCTTTCCGCCACACCATCGAAGTCCCGGGAATCGGACCGGACTGCCGCTACGAACTCCAGTCCTCCATTGACCAGCTCTCCACAACCATGCCGGACAGCAGCGACATCGAAGCCAAAGTCGTACTGAACCTGAACGCCCTCGTCTTCCGCCGTAGAAAAGAGATGGTAATGCAGTACGTCGAAGAAAAAGACCGAGATCCGGAAGAACTGCAGAGCCTCCCGGGCATCACCTGCTACTTCGTCAAGCCGGGGGATACCCTGTGGGATATCGCAAAGAAATTTTATACGACAACGGATAAGATCAGGGAATTAAATGAACTGAAAACCGAAACACTCACACCGATGCAGCAGTTATTAGTGGAGCGGGTATAGCGGAAAAGACAGCCTACTGCCTTAAGAATGGAGTTAATCCATCAGGCAGCAGGCTGTCTTTTTGCGAGTTCCATGCCGATCTGCATTGCAGAAAGAACAGGTACACTTTTGTGCCGGGAAGAAAAGCAGGAATTACAACCTTGCTTCTCAAAGAAATCAACAATAACGGAAAGAAACTGTCCTTTGTTTATGATGCTGTGGGAAATATTGTTACGATTTCCGAGAATGGTGTTCAGAAAGTAAAATATACGTATAATGCTTTGAGTGAACTGACCCGTGTGGATTCTGCATGGGAAAATAAGAGTATTACGTATACCTACGATGCCGGAATGAATATGACGTCCAGAAAAGAGTATTCCTATACAACGGGAACACTGGGCAATGCGGTAAAGACAGATCTGTTTACCTACCGTGCTTCAGGATGGAAAGATCAGCTTATTTCCTATAATGGCAGCAGCATTTCCTATGATGCGGTCGGCAACATTACAGCTTATCAGGGAAGAACACTGACCTGGTACAGAGGAAGCCTGCTGCAGAGTCTGACCTTAAACGGAAAGAAAGCAGTTTACCATTACGACAGCGAAGGACACAGAGTCCAGTGGAAAGACCTGAACGGAATCAGCCATAAGAACTACTGGTGCGGAAACAAACTGATGGGAACGAAGTATGGAGATGTACTGGTTCAGTTTGTTTACGGTGCGGATAAATCCCCGCTGATGCTGAAAAAGGGAGAAAAAGAGTATTATTACTTGTACAACAGCCAGAATGATGTCATAGGACTGATTGACAGCGATGGAAAACAGGTAGTAAACTATTCTTACGATGCATGGGGAAAACAGACTGGTCTGACCGATATCAGCGGAGAAAATATCGGAAAGCTCAACCCGTTCCGCTATCGTGCTTACTGCTATGATGACGATACCAAGCTCTATGTCACCGCCAGCCGCTATTACGATCCGGAACTGTGCAGATTCCTTTGTGCAGACAACTTTGATGTTGTAAAAGCGGAAATGTTCAGCATAAACGGCAAGAATCTGTATGTGTATTGTTGCAACAATCCGGTGAATGCGGTGGATGAGGACGGCAGCTTTGGGATTTGGATTCTGAAGTTTGAACCAACCACTCCATGGAAGTTAGTGCGGGAAGTAGCCATAGGGATGCTTGTATATGCAGTACAGTGCGGACTGGAAAATGAGAAAGTAACTTTAGAAGGACTTGTAGAAGCGGCCATAGAAAGTGCAGTTGGTTGTGTTTTGGGAGGAGGCGGAGCAATTATTTTTTCAATTGTGACGAATGGTGCGAAAGGGTTTTATTCAGAGTATCAGGAATCGGGAAATATAACAAGAGCGATGGGTGCAGGCGTTTACGATGCTATAATGACAGTGTTCGAACTTAAAACATATAATGTGTGTGTGAAAAATGACGCTATTGAGGATGCATTGAGTGCTTTTACAGATCTTTTTCAGTCTCCATTATTGAGCTATCCAAAAAGCGATGTTTTGGATGGAATGTTTGGAAAACCCAAGAAACAGGCAAATAAAAATGGATCAACACTTAAGAAAAACAGCAACATCAACTTTAGTACAAAAAAAGTTGGGGGGAAAAAGAAGAACTGGCAGAGTAATAAGCCTGCAATTTCCAGAAAAATGCAAAATATAGGACTTCCAGCGCTTAGATAGAAAAGTTTTAAGATGCCTTTGCGCGAAGAAAAATAGTTTTGTACAAAGGCAAAGCGTAAGAAATAACGAGGAGAAGATTGTATGAAAGTAGTATGGGGAAAATTTGGTATCGGCGTAGACCTGATTGTGTGTGCTATTAGTAGTTATTGGTGGGTGAGCCTGTGGGTAAATGAAAAAGATGCGTTCCACGCCTATTCATTAAAAACAAGTATCATAGTGTTTCTAGGAATAATGTTCTTTTTAAGCATAGCAGCTTATGGAACTGTGACATTTCTACTAAAACGAATTTATATTTATGAATGGGGAATAATGTTATCTTTTTGGGGCTATGAAAAAAAGATAGAATGGGAAGATTTTACTGTGATACAAAGATACAATGATCATTTTTTCTTCAACATATCGAAACAGAAAGATGACAGTTTGTTCTGGTGTACCTATCACCCATTTACCAGTATCATGATATTCGACAAGTTCCGCGGACCGGGCTGGGGAATTATACCGCTCAGTGCTGACGAATTTGGTGAACTCCTCACTTCATACGGTGTCAAGTATACAGAAAGTAAATAACATACAAAAAGAGTGGAAGTGGCCGTAAGATCCACGAATTACCAGCCACTTCCCTTTTTATATGCAAATTTAGAAAAAGAAAGAAGGAAATGCCAATGAAATCAATTTATCGCACGATCATTGCCGCAGCAGGCAGCTTCCTTGCGGCGCAGTTTGGAGGCTGGGATGCGGCGCTGGAAACGCTGGTCTGCTTCATGGCAATTGACTGGATCACAGGAGGTGTTCTGCTTCCTGTTGTTTTTAAAAAGAGTCCGAAATCTGAAAACGGAACGTTGGAGAGCCGTGCGGGATGGAAAGGGCTTTGCAGAAAAGGGATGATGCTGTTCTTTGTGCTGGTCGCGGAAAAACTGGATCAGCTCACACAGACGAATTACCTGCGGGATGCCGTCTGCATTGGATTTATTTTAAATGAAGCGGTTTCCATCCTGGAAAATGCAGGGCTGATGGGTGTGAAAATCCCTGAGGTTCTGCGGTCAAGGATTGATGTGCTGAGAAAGGAGGAGCAGAGTAAATGAGGGTTGACAGAAGCTATTGTAGCAACCAGAATACATGGTCGGAAAATCATCCGCAGTGTATTGTGGTACACAATACAGACAATTTTGCCGCCGGAGCCGATGCCCGCGCGCATGCAAGAGCGCAGTACCAGGGAAATTTTCAGATTATGTCGGCGCATTATTACGTAGATGACGGGGAGATCGCTTATCAGGCTGCGCCGCACAGCAGAGGATGCTGGCATGTCGGGAGAAATTATGGAAGTAAAAATCTATTCGGCAGATATGGAAACCGGAACAGCATCGCGGTTGAGATGTGCGTGCAGAAAGGATATGATTACGAAACCGCATTTTTACATACGGTGGAGCTGGTGAAAAACCTGATGAACGAGACGGGGATTCCATCAGATGCAGTTTACCGGCATTACGACATCTGCAGCAAAAACTGCCCGTCCCAGATTCAGAAGCGGGGAGACTGGGAGCGGTTCCAGCGTCTGATTCGGGAAACAGAAGACGGCAGTGAGAAAAGTGAATACAATCCCGGCATCTACCGTGTAACAGACCCGGCGCTCAACATCCGCACAGGTCCCGGAGTAGAATACCCGGTGGTGGGAGTCATCAAAGACCAGGGAAGCTATACGATCACAGAAATCAGAAACAAAAGCTGGGGCAGACTGCTGTCGGGAGCGGGATGGATCAACTGCCATAAAGCATATTGTTTTTACGGGGGAAGAGTATAAAATCCCATCTTTGCAAAACGATGTCATCGGACGGATTGACAGCGATGGAAAGCAGGGAGTAAACTATTCTTACGATGCAGGGGGAGAACTGGTAAATACCATGGATACAAGTGGTGCGAATATTGCACAGTCGAAAGAAATAACGAGGAGAAAATTGTATGAAAGTAATATGGGGAAAATTTGGTACAGGTGTAGATTTGATTCTGTGTGTTATTATTAATTACTATGTGGTGAGTATATGGGTAAATGGAAAAGATGAGTTCCATGCATATTCATTAAAAACAAGTATTATATTTCTAATAGAGGTAATGCTCGTTTTAAATATGGGGAAAACAGACCGGTCTGACCGATACCAGCGGAGAAAATATCGGAAAGCTCAATCCATTCCGCTATCGTGCTTACTGCTACGATGACGACACCAAGCTCTATGTCACCGCCAGCCGCTATTACGATCTGGAATTGTGCAGATTCCTTTGCGCAGACAACTTTGATGTTGTAAAAGCGGAAATGTTCAAAAAGTTAAATTAGTAGGTGGCAAATATGAAGGCAGGATATCGTAAATTTTATAAATATTTTAGTATATTGGTATTTATGGGCTGCGGATACCTTATGCTGAATTTTTGGGAAGAGGGAAAAGGTCAAATTAGTTCTTATAACATGCAAGATAAAGCACTTATGATATTGTGGTTTATGATTTATACTTTTGGTACGGCTGCTGGAATTATAAATACTTTAACCAGTATTTACATTTATGAATGGGGAATGCAGATCTCATTTTTGAAATATAAGAAAAAAATCGAATGGGAAGAATTTTCTGTTATACGAAGATATCATAATCATTTTTTCTTCAATATGTCAAAACAAAAAGATGCAGGTCCGTATTGGGCAATGTTTCATCCCTTTACCAGTTTTGTAATATTCGATAATTCGCGAAATCGTTCTGTTCATACCATGCCGCTTAACGCCGACGAATTTTGTGACCTCCTCACTTCATACGGTGTCAAGTATAAGGAAAATAAAGCATGAGAAGAGTGGAAGTGATCGGATTTCTGTTGTTTTTACGGGGAAAAGAGAGTAGTATAATACATGTATAATTACAGCTTTGGAGGAAAAACAGTTGCTTGACTGGATCAATGTTTTTAAAGTAAACCGGAAAATTAAATCCCGTCTCTGGCCGTGGATTAAGATTATTTTGAGTATTGTTCTTTTCTTTGAGGTATTTTACGGAGATATCTATGTTCACATTTTGGATAAAACAAAGACGGGGCGAATCGTGGAAGCACTGATTCTGGTTGTGTTTTCGTTTCTGGACTATCTGATCTGCTTTATTTCTGTAGCCGAAATGGACTGCCTGAAGGACAGGCGGTATGCGGCGGCGAAAGAGAGCGGTGAATTTTATACGGTTTCTGAAATAGAAAGTTCCCTGTTCAACTATGTGCCGCGTACCTATACAATTTATTACCGGAGAGGAAGCAGAAGACTTACTTTCGGCGTGCGCACAAGAACGACAGGAAATCCGCTGGAAATGGGCGGCAGGGAATATTTCATAGGACCGACAGGAAAGCGGGAGCAGATGGTGAAAGACCTTGATGCGCTGATGAAAGAAGTAAAAAAATATGCAAGATTTGACAAAGCCCTGGTACAGGCAGTAAACGGAGAACCGGTAAGTGATGATGTTGGTTCTCCGTTTACTTTTTCGCATGAATTGACAGGGAGAACATAATGGAAATAAAAGTATCCAGGGCAATAAGGATATTTTATAGCATTTCATCAGCAATAAGTTTTTGGTTTTTGATATATTTGTATGTGTCACAAAAACAAGAAGCTGTGAAATCTTTGATTAATATAATCTTGATTTATTGCGGGATTCAAATTTTTTTAACAGCATTAATGGCAATTTTTCAAAAGGTTCAAGTTGAGGAAAAAGGCTGTACTTTTTTCAGCCCATGTTATAAAAAATTTGTAGAATGGGAAGAAATGGAACAGAAAAGTGTTGGCGTAAGTGAAAATGCAGAGATAGATTCGCTGTTGCTTGGAATCTACGCAAATGAATATGGAGACATAATGACAAGACTTCATCAATTTACCTTTTGGTTTATTGTCATAAGTGATTTTGAGGTTAAGCACTATAATGGCGGAGATTATTGGGGAGAGCTTGCCGTCAGAAGAGATGAACTTTTTGAAGTAATCAAAAAATACCAGATCGAGTTGAAAAAAATAAAGTAAGAGAAGGGGAATCACAGGCAATGAAAATAAAGAGTTTTCTGCCGTCCAAAATAATGGCATGTATGATGTGCTTTATGTTTTATGTGACAGGAGTATATTTGTTTGTTGAGTTAAAACCTGAAAAATATGAAGCACTCATTTACGTATGTTTTCTCTATGGGGTGATATGTCTCGGATTAACCGTGGTATTCTATAATCTTCGGAGAGTATATTTTTATCGTGAAAAGTGTGTTCTTCATTTTGGAAAATATTCAAAAACAATTCGGTGGGATGAGTTTGAAGTAAAGCGAATCATTCAGTTTGAAAATGGTACATGGCATGAAATTTGTTTCTCTTTATATCCGGGGATAAACGAGCAGATTACGAATTATTTTCATCCGTTTACGCTTGTTATGATATCGCTGGAAAACGATTTCTATCGAGCTGACGGATTGTTTATGAAAAGTGAAGATATTGTTTCTGTTCTGGAAGATTATGGAATTAAATTTACAGAGAGAAAATAAGGAAGAGGGTAAACAGTGAACGGAGAACCGGTAAAGAGATGATATCGGTTCTCCGCTTTTTTTCTGTCATTTTTCCAGAAACTGATGCGTCCAGGAAAAATTGATTGGGGTCAGGTACTGATTGCCTTGATTTCGTGCCATAATGTTTTCTCCTGTTCTCGTATTGATTATGATTATATCAAAATCCTTGAGAATGTGGTGTCAACTTTTATGATACAACATCAGGAATCGTTATGATGGATTGGTTTGTCACAATTGATGCAATGAAAAGACCAGATGGAAAATACGGAACAGCTTCAGCGGCAGGATGCATAAAAGCTGGAAATGATCTGATTATGCCAGAACTTCGTGCAGATGTGGAAGATATTCTGTGCGCATTGGAAAATAAAGATCATGCATACCCGATTACCAGAGAAAATCTGCTGATATGTGCATCGAGAGTGCTGAAAATGATTAAAAATATGAAAATGTCGGTATAAATGAGAAGATCCGGAAGTCATGGCAAAGATTCATAAGAATCTTGGAGAGTCGGACTTGCAAATATAGCATATCAGAATGAAAAATAATAAAATTATGTAAATTCATGTTAGGTTTTCAGCGGAGTGTTACGATAAACACTCCGCCTTTTTTGGTAAACAAAGCAATATTTTTTTCAAAAATCTCTGGACATATCACCAAAATACTTAGGTAAATATGAGAAGATGGAAATTTAGCAGGAAACAGGGGTGTTCCACAGTTGACATAAAATATGAGCAATCTGACTTTCAGATGGAGAACAATGCTGTTCTAACCATTTGGCAATAATAGTAAAGGTACTGACTTGAATATACGAGGTCATTAACGCTGTCAAACTTGGATTTTTGCGTGCTTCAGATGGTACGCTGTAAGTAGAAAGATAGTTAAAATCTAAAAAATGATAGATAAAAGATACATTAACATTTCCACTTAAAAGAACAGTAACAAGGTGAGTATTTTGTTTGTATAGCAGACATAGTTCTAAGGCATATTGATACATATCGGAAACAGGTGACATAAGTGCTTCTTCCTGTTTCTTGAAGTTGTTAATGATTTCGAGTAACAGATCATCAATGCAGTTAAAATGATAATAAAAGGTATTTCGATTAATGTCTGCTTTGTCACATAATTTTTTTACAGTAATATGGTTCAGCGGCGTAGTGACTAAAAGATCAAGCAAAGTTTCGTATAAAAGTTTCTTCGTTTTGACGATTCGTCTGTCATGATACGATTCCATAAAGCATCCCATCCTTCTTTTAAACACAATGAAACAATCTGTTCGATATTCTACAACTTGGAGAATATTAACCATTGTGTATTACAACAGGTACAATATAATAAAAGCGTAAAAAACACAATATGTCAAGGCCTGGCATGAAAAAATGGAGGATTGAAATGGAACAGAAGAGGGTAGAAAAACTTTCGTGGAAACTAAAATTATTTTGGCCTTTATTTGGAATTTCCACTAGTGTAGCGGGGGTTGTAACTGGGTATATCAGCTATTATGCATCAGATTACATGGGAATTAGTGTGGCTTTAGTAGGAACGCTGATTATGATATCTAAAATTTTTGATGGATTTACAGATGTTATGGCAGGATATTTGATTGACCGGACGCATACGAAGTATGGAAAAGGAAGACCTTATGATTTTTCTCTAATTGGCTATTGGTTGAGCATTATAGCGTTATATTGTGCACCAAGAATGAGCGTGGTTCTTTCGGCAGCGTATTTGTTTATTATGTATACGTTAATTAATTCGGTATTTGCCACTTTAATGAACTGCGGTGGAGCCGTCTATATGGCAAATGCTCTGGATGATCCACGACAGAGTGTATCACTGATCTCGATAACCAGTACGCTTGGAACATTGTGTACAATGGTGGCATCAATTATTTTGCCACAAATGCTGGATAAACTCGGAAATACATCAGCAGCATGGAAAACAATTGCACTTTCCTTTGGAATTCCTATGATGATTCTGGGAATGCTTCGTTTTTTTATGGTAAAGGAAAAAAGAAATAGTGATGTTAAAAATGAACGAATTGGATTTAAAGAAATGTTACAGGTGTTGGCAAAAAACAAATATATTTTATTAGTAGCCTTGATTAATTGCTGGTGTAGCATTGGATGCAATTTAAATATTAATACATCAACATACTATTGCGTTTATATTATGAAAAATATTGGTCTGCAATCTATTCTTTCTTTATCCATGGTATCTGTAATATTAATTGTAATCTTAATGCCGTTTTTGTCAAAAAAATTCGGAACCGTGAATGTCATGAGAGTATGCAGTTTATTTGGCGCATTCGGATATATATTACGACTGTTTGATTTGAATAGCGTGCCGTTATTAGTTGCAAGCAGCTTTATCAGTATGGTGGGATTTTATACGTTTTTCTCATTCTCTTCGGCAATGGTTATAGACTGTATGGACTATGGAGAATGGAAAACAGGAAAAAGAAGCGAAGGCACCGTTGCAGCGACACAGAGTGTATGCAGTAAAGTAGGTGCAGCGATTGGTGTGGGACTTTGTGGTTTTCTAATGGGGATGGCTGGATACAATGGTAATCTTGATGTTCAGACAGCGGGAACTAATGCTATGATTATAGCATTGTCATCGTGGATTCCTGCAGCTTTTTGCATTGTGGAATTTATTATGCTTAAATTTTATAAGCTGGAAGAGAACTTGCCGCAGATTCGATTAGAACTGAATGACAGGAGGAATATAAAATGATAGATTTAGGACAAGTAATAAAAATAGCAGAGAAACAGTCAGATGATAAGAAATGTATCGTAACCCTTCAAAAAAATGAACATTATTTCATAAAGAAAACTATTTATATTTGTAGGAATATGCAAATTGAAGGAAATGGTGCTGTTATACAAAATGAGACGGATTTGGGATTGCTGATTGCATCGTCAGATGTTAAAATTAGTAATTTGAAAATATGCGGGGGAGGTATATCTATCCGAATTGATAACAGAGGAAAGACGATAAAAAATATTGTGGTTCAAAATTGCGAAATGAAAGATTATGCTTTTAGCGGACTTGTGATTGGAGCAAGTGAAGGAAACGGCATGACCCAGAATATTCTTGTAAAAGACTGTGTAATTTGGACAGAACCTTTGAAAAAGGAAGATGGAACAGACTGTGTCGTGGCATTGGATGTATTACTTACAGCAGGATTTTCGGATAAGAAGAATCTTGAAAATACATTGTTGAAGGATGTTATGATTGATCATTGCAGCATTAAAGGACATTCCATCTGCAATATTATGTCTGTTCCGGGACTTTCTGCGAATCCTGACAGTACTCCGGTTTTTAAGAATTGCAGAATAGAAGATATAAGCGTTACAAATTCAAAGTTGATTGGATCAGATGACACGGTGATTGCAGCGCAGGCAAACTATATAAATAATGAGTCCTGCTATTGTCAGAATTTTATAGTGTGTAATAATGAAATTGAATTTGGACTGACAGGATTATCTGCATCTGCAGGGTCGCCCATGACAGGAAAGGTAGAAAAGATATTTTTCAGAGAGATAAAGTTTATAAATAACAAGATGCATGGAAGAAAAAATGTAGGAGAAACCAGAACTGCAATAGGAATAGGAGCCGGAGGCATCAATTATAAACCAACAAGCTGCAATAAAAGTGGTATTGAAAATGTGGAAATAAAAGGAAACACGATCATAGAATGTGAAAGGGGAATTACAGTGTCTGCCGGATATTCGATGATTGATGCAGATGCACCATCGGAATTACGGGAAAATTATGTGAGGAATATTATTATAAAAAGCAACTATTTAAAAGATGTGCAAAATTGCTTTATGTTTTATGCGGCTTGGATAGAAGGAAGAAGATTTGACTGGAATTGGGGAGTGCATCACACAACGCAGACATGGCTTCCACCTGTTGAAAACCATCAAAATAAAACGGTGGTTGTTAAAGGAAATTATATAGAAAATTTAATATGTGAGGAAAATTCCTGCGACGGATTCAGTTACCTGCTCTGCGCTGCAGCGGTTATGGCAAGGGGACATGGATTGGTAACGGAAAATAAAATAAAGAAAAACTTTGTTTTCAGAAAAAATAAACATTGCAATGGTGAAGAACACGTAGCGATTCGTGATGTGATTTTGGAAGACTGGGTAACAGATGGCGGAAATAACACATTAGAGCAGAGCAATATTCAGATATAGAAAAATCACACCTCAAAAAAGATGCATATTCTATGTTCGAAATAAAAAATAGGAGAAATCCCTATGAAAAGAAAATGGCTGGCAAAAGCAGGGTTCTGGCAGCCCCCATGGATAGTGTCAATCATTTTCCAACTTTTTTCGAGGAGGTGTAAAATAAAGTGTGTAAGTTAAGAAAAAATTCAAGACTTACGCACTTTGTTTGTTTTACAGAGCGTGTTAAGATAACAGGAAAGGACAAGAAAAGGATGAACATACTCACTAAAAATCGTTCTTTTTTCGTTCGATTATAGTAGACAATGTGCTGTATGAGTAGCAGCACTAAATCAGGGTTTGTTGCAGTAAAGAATATTTTTCTTTATTTTAGCATGGGCGGAAACGTGGAACAATATGATTTGCAAAGATAGAACAAAAAAGGAACAACCACCAGACTAGACTATCCCTATCACGTTCTAATCTGATCCATCTATGTATAACATGCTTTTTTCGATTCTCAAATAATCAATTTTAAGTTTTCACACAGAAATCCGTATTGTCAAAGCGGATATTCGCAATCCGCTTCGCTACTTGCTTGATTTGGTTAAATTTATGTTTTTATGATCCCAAATCCAAGGTGTTGGATCTCGGAGTAAGTTCTGTATTTTTCACATGTCATCGGACTGTTTGACAGCGATGGAAAGCAGGGAGTAAATTATTCTTATGATATATGATGAATACCATGGATACCAGTGGTGCGAATATTGCACAGTCGAAAGAAATAGCGAGGAGAAAATTATATGAAAGTAGTAGGGGGAAAATTTGCTACCGGCGAGATCTGATAGTGTGTGCTATTAGTGATTATTACGTGGCGAGTTTGTGGGTAAATGGAAAAGATGAAATTCAATCAAACTCATTAAAAACAAATATTATATTACTAATAGAGATAATGTTGCTATTAAGCATAGCAGCTTATGGAACCGTGACATTTTTACTAAAACAAATTTACATTTATGAATGGGGAATAAAGCTATCTTTTTTGGAATATGAAAAAAAGATAGAATGGGAAGATTTCACTGTGATACAAAGATACGGTGATCATTTTTTCTTCAATATATCGAAACAGAAAGATGGGAGTTTATTCTGGTGTACGTATCATCCATTTACCAGCATCATGTTATTTGATAAGTTTCGCGGACTGGGCAGCAGAATCATTCCGCTCAGTGCCGACGAATTTTGTGATCTCCTCACTTCATACGGTGTCAAGTATACGGAAAGTAAATAAAGTATGAGAAGAGTGGAAATGGCAGTAAGATCCTATGAATTACCAGCCACTTCCCTTTTTATACGCAAATTTGGAAAAAGAAAGAAGGAAATGTTTTAGAATTACAGTTCGTTGATACCAGTGAACTATAACAGAAAGTGTTCTGCTTCCCTGTTGTTTTTACGGAGAAAAGAGTGTAAAATAAATACAAACATCATTACATTGGTGGAGGATAAACAGTTGCTTGAATGGATTAATGTCTTTAAAGTGAACCGGAAAATTAAATCCCGTCTCTGGCCGTGGATTAAGATTATTTTGAGTATTGTTCTTTTCTTTGAGGTATTTTACGGAGATATCTATGTTCACATTTTGGATAAAACAAAGACGGGGCGAATCGTGGAAGCACTGATTCTGGTTGTGTTTTCGTTTCTGGACTATCTGATCTGCTTTATTTCTGTAGCCGAAATGGACTGCCTGAAGGACAGGCGGTATGCGGCGGCGAAGGAGAGCGGTGAATTTTATACGGTTTCTGAAATAGAAAGTTCCCTGTTTAACTATGTGCCGCGTACCTATACGATTTATTACCGACGGGGAAGCAGAAGACTTACCTTCGGCGTACGGACAAGAACGACAGGAAATCTGCTGGAAATGGGCAGCAGAGAATATTTCATAGGACCGACAGGAAAGCGCGAGCAGATTGTGAAAGACCTCGATACGCTGATGAAAGAAGTAAAAAAATACGCAAGATTTGACAAAGTCCTGGTACAGGCAATCAATGGAGAACCGGTAAAGAAATGATGCCGGTTCTTCTTGCTTTTACGTAAAAATGCAGGTAAGATAAAAACAGCATGAGTGTAATACACATGCGTGAAAAATCATCAACAGAGAAGGTATGAAAATGGAGGAAACAAAAGATGAATTATCTGAAGGAACGGGATGGTGACCTGTTCTCCAATGCGGATCTGAAACGGCTGATTGTGCCGCTTCTGATTGAACAGCTTCTTGCCATCGCAGTCGGCATGGCGGATTCAATTATGGTATCCAGTGTCGGCGAGGCGGCGGTGTCGAGTGTGTCGCTGATTGATACAATCTTTATTCTGCTGATCAACATGTTCACCGCGATTGCAACCGGCGGAGCCGTCGTGTGCGGCCAGTATATCGGAAAGAAGCGGCCACACAAAGCATGTGAGGCAGCTGACCAGCTTCTGCTGGTGACAACGGCGCTGTCAGTTGTGATCATGGCGGCGGTCTATCTTTTAAAGCCGTTTATTCTGCATGTTGTGTTTGGAAACATTACGGCAGAGGTAGAAAGAAACTGCAATATTTATCTGATGATCGTAGCGGCCTCCATTCCGTTTCTGGCGGTTTACAACGGCTGTGCGGCCATTTTCCGTGCGCAGGGTGATTCGAAAACGCCGATGAAAATATCCATCGTCATGAACCTGATCAATATTTCGGGAAATGCGCTTCTGGTCTATGCGCTGAAATTCGGCGTGGACGGCGTTGCGATTCCGACGCTGCTTTCACGTATGTACGCGGCTGCGGCAGCATTTGTTCTCGTACATAATAAGCGGTATCCAGTGCGGTGCTCTTATCCGGTGAAATTAAAACCGGATTTCCATATGCTGAAAAAAATCCTTGGCATCGGCATTCCGAACGGCCTCGAGAACAGTATGTTCCAGCTCGGCAAAATTATGGTCTTAAGTATGATCACACAGTTCGGAACAGCGTCGATCGCGGCAAATGCCGTGTCCAACACGATTGCTGTCTTCCAGACACTGCCCGGTATGGCGATCGGAAATGCAGTGCTGACCGTAAGCGCACAGTGCGCGGGAGCGGGAGACTATGAGCAGGTAAAATACTATGCGAAAAAGCTGCACATCATCATTTATGGCATGATGATCGTCTGCTGTCTCGGTGTCATCGCGGCACTTCCGGCGGTGCTTCACGTTTACAGTCTGTCTGCGGAGGCAACAGCCATGACGGAAGATATCATCGTTTACCACGGCATCTGCTGTATGATAATCTGGCCAATTGCCTTCAATCTGCCGAATGTACTCCGCGCGTCCAATGATGTGGCATTTTGCATGATTCTCTCGATTCTTTCCATGTGGATCTGCAGAATCGGCATGAGCTATGTGCTCGGTGTGCGTATGGGATTCGGCGTCTTCGGTGTCTGGGTCGCCATGACGATGGACTGGGTTGTTCGTGCCATTTTCTTTGTCCTTCGCTATCGAAGCGGGAAGTGGCAGCATCAGACGTGATGAAAAATACGGAATGTTTTGGGGAGAGAGAAAGAAAAAACGATACATCTGGAGGAAGTTATTATTATGAAAAACGCAAAGAAACTGATTCCCGGAGCGGCGATTGCGCTGGTGATTGCCGCTGCGGCGAAATTCCTGGAAAGCCTGGAGGAGAGCGCCGGCCTGCACTTTATCGGGGCGTCGGTCATCGCCATGTTTATCGGTATGATTGTGAATGCCTTTTACAAGCCGAACAGCGTGACAGCGCCTGGAATTAAATTTACATCAAAGAAGATCCTGAAATTTGCGATTATTCTGCTCGGGGCGAGCCTGAATATCCGCACGGTGCTGACGGTCGGAAGATTTTCCCTGACGGTTATGGTATTTACCCTGGCAACGTGCTTTGGCCTCGGCGCACTGATCGGAAAAGCACTTGGACTGAACTGGAAGACGAGCAGCCTCATCAACGCCGGCACGGGTATCTGCGGCGGTTCCGCGATCGCGGCAATCGCGCCGGTCATCGAGGCGACCGATATGGACATTGCCTATGGCCTCTCCGCAACGTTTTTATTTGATACGGTCATGATCGTCGTATTCCCGATCCTCGGCCACTGGATGGGTCTTTCAGATGCCGCGTTTGGCCTCTGGGCCGGAACTGCGGTCAACGACACATCAAGCGTCGTTGCCACCGGTTACGCATTCAGCGAGGCCGCCGGTGATTTCGCAACCATGGTAAAACTGACACGGACCCTCGCCATCATTCCGGCTGTTCTGGCATTCGCCGCTATCAACGTACATCTGAAACGGAAGGCGCAGGCATCAGAAGGAACCGCCGTAAAGGTAAGCATCAAATCCATTTTTCCATGGTTTATCTTAGGTTTTCTCGCCATGTCAGCACTGACCTCCTTAGGTCTTATCCCGGCAGGCACAGCAGCCGCATTAAAAACCATCAGCAAATTTCTGATGGTGGCCGCCCTTGCGGCCATCGGCCTGAACACCGATTTCAAATCCCTCTGCCGCTCCGGCGCAAAGCCGATGCTGCACGGATTCATCATTTCGCTGCTGGTAGTCCTGGTAGCGATTGCAGTCGAATTTGCGATCGGCATTGCGCCGCATGGGGTACTGTAAAGAAACAGAGAATTAAAAATCCAGGCATCCGTATAGGATGCCTGGATTTTTTAAATCAAAACGGGTTTGTCGTTTCCTTCAAAAACGTTTTCAAAACCTGCAGCACCCCGTTCTCCCAGTACGGCGGGCAGGTGTGTTTTGCTGAGGCGATGACTTCCGCTCGGGCGTTGGAGACGGCGTAGCTTTCGCCGGCGTTCTGAAGCATCTCGATGTCGTTTAGGTTGTCGCCGAAGCAGCAGACTTCGTCTGGGGTAAGGCCAAAGTAGTTCATCAGAAATGAGAGACCGGTCCATTTGCTGACGCCGCGGGCGTTGCAGTCCAACCATTCCTTACCGGCGACAGCGAGTTTTGCCTGATGATTCCACGCCGGGATGAAATTTGGGGAGCAAAGCTCTTCACAGGAGGTTGGATGGTAGATTGTGAATTTGATAATGTCCTCGTTTTCTACCTTCGATAGATCCGGTACTTCGCGGACATCGAAGCCGTAGGAGTCGCGGAGCCAGTGAAACATGCGGCTTCCGGCATCTTCGGCGAGGCAGTAGTCCGGGGTGGCGGCAAAGCAGTCGCAGGACGGAAGTTCGTCGTGTACCATGCGGCACATGGATTTCCAGAGTGCCGTTTCCATCGGATATGTTTTCAGAATCTTTTCCGGTGTGCGCACGACAGTTCCGCCATCGGAGATGTAGAGCAGGCGGTCCTTGATCGGAGCGAAAAGCTTCTGTTCACTGGAAAACTGGCGGCCGGAACAGACAACAAAATGGATGCCCTGGTCGACAAGCCTGGAAACAACAGTCATATATTCCGGGTCGATCAGAAGTGTGCCGTCTTTGACGAGCGTTCCATCGACATCGGTTGCGATCAACTTTATCATAATAGAAAATCTCCTTATCTTGTCACAGAAAAAATTCAAACTATAGCAAGACCAGAAAATAACGCAAAAAAGGCAGTGCTGCAGGGCGCGAATTACAAGGAACGGATTTGAAGGCGTACCGGGGTACGACGAAAATCCGTGACGCAGTAATTCACGTTCTGCAGTGCTGAATTTTTTGCATTATTTTCTGGGATTGCTATAAACATGATTATATCGTGAATTGCTTCGGGGTGCAAGCCGGAACCGGAGGAACGCAAAACTCCACGTTGACGAAACGCAGAAATAAGGCGTAAAATAAAGAAAAATATATATCCACAGGGGGATTTTTATTATGGCATTTATTCAGGTAAGCTTCATGTCAAAAACTTTAATGCGCACCGTACCGCTGCAGGTTATTCTGCCGGTCGACAAATTTACCTTTGGGCAGCCGGAGCGCGAGGAAAAACCGTTTAAAACGCTGTATTTGCTGCATGGCATTTTTGGGAATGAGACAGACTGGGTTCATGGAACCAGAATCCAAAGATGGGCAGAGGAGAAAAACCTTGCCGTTGTCATGCCGGCCGGCGAGAATGCGTTTTATGTGGATCAGCCGTCCATCGGTGCCATGCACGGACAGTTTATCGGAGAAGAACTGGTTGAGATTACAAGAAAAATGTTTCCGCTGTCCAGAAAAAGAGAAGACACCTTTATCGGAGGCCTTTCCATGGGTGGTTTTGGCGCACTCAGAAATGGCCTGAAATATCACGATACCTTCGGGGCTGTGATCTGCCTGTCCGGTGCACTTCATGTGCTGGAAAATCCGGAAGAGAGCAGAGCGGACAGCTTTGCACATGAAGAAGGTTATTTCGGAAATCTGGTCGAAGCAGCAAAGAGTGACAAAAACCCGGCTGTTCTTATCGAGCAGTTAAAGGAAGCACGGAAAAAAGATCCGTCTGTCAATGTGCCGACCGTATTCCAGGCGTGCGGAACAGAGGACGGACTTCTGGAAGTAAACCGTCTCTACCATAAACGGATGGAAGAGAGCGGCATGGACATTGTCTACTATGAGAGTAAGGGTGGCCATGAATGGGATTTCTGGGATGAGTGGATCAAAAAGGCACTGGACTGGCTGCCACTTGAGGAAAAGACGGAAGGCCTGAACAGCGGGAACGTAAATGTTTAAAGGAAAAAGGGAGACAGGCAATGCCAGAAACGAGAAATGACGAATTGTACCGTGCGTTAAAACACAACGGTTACCCGGACGACTTCTGCCGGGAAATTGCATACCGCCAGATGAACACGGACTTTACCGCCACGCGGATGCTCGGCTATCTCTACCGCGTCACAAGCCCGCGCGCCGGGGACGTTGTCGATGAGATGCTGGCTATCCTGAGTGACCGCAAAGCATGGATTGAGAAAAAACAGTCTGAGGAAGCCCAGGCGGCGATCAGCAGAGTGTACCGGGAAGGCCTGTAACCTGGGCGGGCGTTTATGCAGAAAAAGCAGAAGGAACGGGCTTGCATTCTTTTCCGGTTTCTGCTACAATCAGTGCAGTGAAAAAGCGACGAAAAGAAACAGTAGCGACAGAGCGCATTCAGAGAGAAAGCGGCAGGTGAAAGCTTTTTGCAGAATCTATCGTGAACCGGTCTTGGAGCTGTGCACCGAAGAGAAGAAAATCCATCAGGAAAAATTTATTTCGTAGGCTGCACCGGGATCTCCCGTTACAGAGAAGGTACAGAGAGCAGAGATCACGCGTATTACAAAATACAAAAATCGTGGGGTACAAATGCTTTGTGTCAGAGTGCAGGAGTTTTCCTGAATTTAGGTGGTACCGCGGATAAAAAAATTCGCCCTAAACTGCAGCTTGCGGTTTAGGGCTTTTTTCTGTTTGAAAACGAAGCATCTAACTCGTTACTTCAGTGATGAGTTAGATGCGTAAAATGTTGACTAAAAGCTTAAAATCGGACAGGCTGGAATGTTCTCGCGTCTGGAAGACTTCAGATGTTGAAAACCCAAAGAATAAGGAGGAAATCAGAAAATGAAACTTGAAAAATTAGTAGGAGAGCGCTTCAAAGAAAGACCTGCTGACTGTGTCATCGACAGCCATGCTATTATGGTAAAAGGCGGATACATCAAATATATGGCAAACGGAATCTATTCTTCCTATCTGCCGCTGCGCCGCATTGTGCGCAAAATCGAGCAGATCCTGCGCGAGGAGATGGACAAAATCGACGGCCAGGAAGTGCAGTTCCCGGTTGTCATGCCGGCTTCTCTGTGGGATGAGTCCGGCCGTTACGATAGCATCGGCGATGAACTGCTGCGTTTCACCGACCGCAACAATGCCAAAATGGTACTCGGCATGACCCACGAGGAGGCAGCCGTACACCTTGTACGCGAGTATGCACAGAGCTACACCAAATATCCGTTTATGATCTATCAGATCCAGACAAAATTCCGTGATGAGGCCCGTCCGAGAGCCGGACTGATCCGTGTGCGTGAGTTTACGATGAAGGATGCTTACTCCTTCCATACCAGCCAGGAAGATCTGGAGCAGTATTACGAGAAATGCCACGCAGCATACGAGCGCATCTTCGAGCGTGTCGGCGTGCCGGAGGTGGTATCTGTCAAATCCGATTCCGGTATGATGGGCGGAAATATCTCCCACGAGTTCATGCTTCTGACTCCGGTCGGAGAGGATTCCATCGTTCTGTGTGATTCCTGCGATTACAGAGCCAACATGGAAGCAGCTGAGAACATTTCCGACATCGCAAGAGACGCAGAATCCGCTGCACTCGAAAAGGTTTATACACCGAACGTCCACACCATTGAAGACGTCTGCAATTTCTTCGGAGACGAGACAAAGAACTCCTGCAAAGCCGTTGTGTATCAGCAGAATGTTGATGATAAATACGTTGTCCTTTTCATCCGCGGTGATCTCGAAGTCAACGAGACGAAGCTGGTCAACTTCCTCGGCGAGCAGGTTCACGCAGCCGTGATCACCGAAGAATGCGGACTGAACGCAGGCTATATCGGACCGGTGAACCTGAAGGTGAACGGAGATGCCGTTGTTCTCTATGATAAATCCCTCGAGGGAAGAAACAACCTTTCCTGCGGAGCCAACGAGGCAGAGCATCATTACAAAGGACTCGACATGGAGCGCGACGTTCCGAATGCCGAGTATCACGATTTTGCAAAAATCCAGGAGGGCGGCATCTGCCCGAAATGCGGCAAAAAGACCGTGAAGATCTCCAGAGGTATCGAGGTCGGAAACATTTTCCAGCTTGGAACCAAATATACAAAATCCATGAATATGACCTATGTCGATGCAAACGGCGAGAGCAAGACCCCGATCATGGGATGCTACGGTATCGGTGTCGGCCGTCTGGCAGCATCGGTCTGCGAGGCACATCACGATGAGTACGGCCCGATCTGGCCGAAAGCTATCGCTCCGTGGCAGGTACACCTCTGTGCGGTCCGCGTCGATGACGAGGAAGTCAGAGCATATGCGGACAAGCTGTACGAGGATCTGCAGAACGCAGGCATCGAAGTGATCTACGACGACAGAAGCGTCAGAGCCGGCGTAATGTTTGCCGATGCCGACCTGCTCGGTATTCCGCTTCGCATCATCGTAAGCCCGAAAAATATGAAACAGGGCGTTGTCGAGGTTGCATCCCGCGATAAGACTCTGAAAACACAGATTCCGCTGGAAAATGTGATGGAAGAGATTAAACAGTATCTGTAATGATTCAGAACCATGCGAAAGGGAAGAAAAATCGCGATGGGGTTCGGAAGAAGTTCGACAGGAGAAAACACGATATGGAACTCTGGGATATCTATGATGAAAACAAACAGCCGACCGGCCGCACGATGAAGCGGAATGACTGGCATATGAAGCCGGACGAGTTTCACCTGACGGTGCTCGGCGTAATCGCAAGACCGGACGGAACCTTCCTTATCACAAAACGTGTCATGACGAAAGCCTGGGCACCGGGCTGGTGGGAGGTTTCCGGCGGCGCGGCACAGGCAGGAGAGAGCTCGTTGGAGGCCGTGCGCCGTGAGGTCAGAGAGGAAACCGGACTCGATGTGAGCAAGGCAGACGGCGGCTACCTCTTCACTTACCGGCGTATCAACCCGGATGAGGGAGACAACTACTTTGTCGATGTCTATCGCTTCGTGATGGATGTCAAAGACGAGGATCTTCACCTTCAGGAGGAAGAAACGGACGGCTACCGTTTTGCTACGCTGGACGAAATCAAAGGATACGCCGCAGAAGGCAAATTCCTGCATTACGACAGCATCTGCCAGGCATTTGAACTGTAACAGAAAAATAAGATAAGAAAAACGCGTTCCCGCCGGAAACCACAGGGGTTTCCGAAAACGGGAACGCGTTTTTTCAATTTACAGGATTTTTTCTTGCCGTAGGGCATGCCTGAAAAAGGCTTTTTGTAAGCGTTTGACCGTAAGCGCGCAAGCAGTTCATTGCGGTTAATTGCGATTGAATACTTCGCGGTTGAGCGCCTTTTCCTGATGGCTGACAATCGTTGTGCAGACAGCATCGCCTGTGATGTTGACTGCGGTGCGCAGCATATCGAGAATACGGTCGATACCCATGATAAGAGCGATACCCTCCGTTGGCAGTCCGACGGAATTCAGTACCATAGCCAGGGTGACAAGGCCGACGCTTGGGATACCGGCGGTACCGATGGAAGCCAGTGTTGCGGTAACAACAACCGTTGCGAGGTTTGCCGGGGTCAGATGAATACCGTAAGCCTCTGCGATGAAGATGACAGCGACACCCTGCATAATGGAGGTACCATCCATGTTGATGGTTGCGCCGAGCGGAATGGTGAATGAAGAAATCTGTTTCGAGACACCCATTTTCTTGTTCAGCGTATCAATCGACATCGGGATTGTTGCGTTGGAGGTTGCGGTGGAAAATGCAAATCCCATAACCGGCAGGAATTTTTTCACAAACTTGATCGGATTCAGCCGTGTGAATACGAACAGAAGAACCTGATAAATGACGAAGCACTGCAGTGCCAGCGCCAGTGTTACATTTCCCATGTATTTCAGCATCGGTGCGAACGCAGAAAAGCCGACCGTTGCAAAGGTACGTGCAATCAGACAGAAAACGCCGACCGGGGCCACCTTCATGACCGTCATGGTCATTTCCATCATGACATCGTTAAACTGGCTGATAAAGTTGGAAACGACCGAAGCGCGGTTTCCGAGCTTTGCCAGCATTACGCCGACAAACAGGGCGAATACGATGATGGGAAGCATATCGCCGTTTGCCATGGAACCAATCGGGTTCTTCGGGATGATGTTGAGCAGTGTATCCACCAGGCTGACGCTGGAATCTGCTGCTGTCGAGGACAGGTCGGCTTTCTGAACCGCACTCATGTTAAGTCCGAGCCCCGGGTGAATGAGCAGGGCGGTTCCAAGTGCGATGCAGACGGCAAGTGCTGTGGTAACAAGGTAAAAGCCGATCGTTTTTACGCCGACCTTTCCGAGGGTTTTGCTGTCTCCGATGGACATACTTCCGCAGACGAGGGAGCAGAAGACAAGCGGTACGACAAGCATCTGCATCAGGCGGATAAAGCCCTGTCCGATGACATACAGCACACCTTCTACGATGACGGTGTCCTTGATATAGCTGGACGGGATCCAATAGTGAATCACCACGCCGAGCAGCGCACCGGCCAGCAGGGCAATAAAAATCTGGGTGGAAAGCCCGAGCTTCTTTTTTGACTTTTCCGTTGTTTCTTTTCTGTTTCGGACCATTATTCGATTCCTCCGGTTTCTTCGAGATATTCTTTCAGTGCCGTTTTCCAGTCGAGCGGCTCAGGAATACCGGTCAGACGGAGCATCATGTTGTCCAGAACAGAATAGGTCGGGCGGACATCATCGCGTGCGACAACCGGGTAGAGATCAAGGTCACCGGTTTTTCCGGTATACTCGAGGATGGTTCTTGCAAACTCATAGCGGCTGCAGCTTCCGGGGCAGACAACGTGGTACAGACCATACTCCTCGCTGTCGATAAAGTGGCAGATCACGCGCGCAAGCTCAAAAGCACTGGTCGGAGCCGCATACTGGTTGTTTGGAACCTCCATCGTGCCGCCTTTTGCCGCATTGCGGAGTACTTCATCCACAAAATCGCGGCCGATCCCGTAAATCCAGGAGCTTCGGATGATGACAAAGCGGTTCAAAAGCTGTGTCAGGATTTTCTCTCCGGCCTCTTTTGATTTTCCGTAGATCGTACGCGGATGCACGGTATCAAACTCGTTGTACGGGATGCGGGATTCCTTGTCGAAAACGTCATCCGTTGAGATCTGAATAACCTTTGCGTCGATATCATTGGCGGCAAGCGCTACGTTGCGCACACCGATGGCATTGACACGATAGGCTTCGTCGATGTTTTTTTCACACTCGGCAACGTCGGTCATACCGGCACAGTTGATGATAACGTCGGGACGGTTGACATAAACGAACTGTGTGACTTCATCGATTTTGGTAATATCAACCTCGTGAATATCCGTCGGAAGAAGCTGATATTCCACACCCTCCAGCAGTTCCAGAAGGGCAGTACCGATGTGGCCTTCGGCACCTGTAATCCATATTTTTTTCATAGGTTCTCTCCTGTCCTTGATTTATATACAGAAAAACTGTAATTGTATTTATTTTACCTGCGGACTTTACAGAAGTCAATAAATTATGGAAAGTCTCTGTGCAGAACCGGAAAAAAGTGGTATCATTTCTGTATATGTCTGCGGTGTAAGACTGCATATCTGCTACAAAAGAAGGAGGAGTATTTTTGAAAAAGAACAAATATGAAATCGACATGTGCAACGGCACGATTATGGACAAGCTGATTTCCTTTTCGCTGCCGCTGATGGTGTCCGGCATTCTGCAGCTGATGTTCAACGCTGTGGATATCATCGTCGTCGGACGGTTCAGCGGAAGCCAGGCGCTTGCGGCTGTCGGATCGACAACGGCACTCATCAACGTGTTCATCAACCTGTTTATGGGAATCTCGCTCGGTGCGAATGTGCTTGCGGCGCGGTATTATGCAGCGGGGCGCGACCGGGAGATGTCGGAAACGGTACATACATCGATCATGCTGGCGCTGATCAGCGGCGTTGTGATGGCGTTTGTGGGCGTATTTTTTGCAAAAGGCGCGCTGGAGCTGATGGATACGCCGGCGGATGTCATTGATCAGTCGGCATTGTATATGAGAATTTACTTTATGGGAATGCCGTTTTTCATGCTGTACAACTACGGTGCGGCGATTCTGCGTGCCGTCGGAGACACGAAGCGGCCGCTGTATTTCCTGATTGTATCGGGTGTGATCAACGCTGGTCTGAATATGTTCCTCGTGATCGTGTTCAGCCTCGGCGTGGCAGGTGTGGCGATTGCAACGGTGGTTTCGCAGGCGATCTCCTGCGTGCTGGTTCTGCGGTGCCTCTATAAGAGCGAGGGAAGTTATCAGCTCCGGTTCTCGAAGCTGTGCCTGAAAAAGGATTACATCATCCCGATTTTCCAGGTCGGCATCCCGGCGGGTATTCAGAGTACCGTCATCAACTTCTCGAACGTGCTGCTGCAGTCATCCGTCAATTCCTTCGGTTCGATTGCAATGGCAGGCTACACGGCGGCCAACAATGTGCTGGGATTTTTATACACCTCAGTCAACTCCGTCACCCAGGCGTGCATGAGCTTCACAAGCCAGAACTACGGTGTCGGAAAATACAAACGAATGGATAAGGTGCTGATCGACTGCCTGATTCTCTCCAGCGGCATCGCACTGGTGATGGGTGGCGGCGCGTATCTGTTCGGTACGGAAATCCTGCAGATTTACACCGGGGACCCGGAGGTTATCCGCTGCGGTATGGAAATTCTGTCGATCACGACGGTTCCGTATTTCCTCTGCGGCATCATGGACCTCTTCCCGGGAGCCCTGCGCGGTATGGGATGCTCGGCGGTGCCGATGATTCTGTCCGTCATCGGAACGGTCGGAACGCGAATCGTGTGGATCTTCGGCATTTTCCCGCAGCACCGCTCGCTGTATGTGCTGTTCATTTCGTATCCGGGATCGTGGATCATCACGATTATCCTGCAGGTGATCTGCTATCTGATTGTGCGGAAGAAAGTCTACAGCCGGGCAGCAGCCGTATAAAAAAGAGAAAAAAGACAAAAAGCCAGAAAAACCGCGGATAAATCCATTTTTAGGTGGAATTATCCGCGGTTGTGTGATAAGATGGCCGTATGCGAAGAGGCAGGTAGAAGATACAGGGACACCTGCCTCTTACTCTGTGAAAAAGGAGAGAAGAGAGAACATATGAAAAAGTTTTATGCATGGTATCAGAAGCATATTACAGGTGCGATCTTTACCGGACTGATTCTCGGTATCTTAACCGGACTTCTTCTGGCGGACCGCTTTACGCCGATTCTGACCGTAACCGGCGTCATCGGCGGCATCTACATGAACGCCTTGAATATGATGATTTTCCCGATGGTATTCTGCTCAATTGTCATGGGCATCTGCAGCATCGGAAATGCAAAAACGACAGGTAAGATCACCGGCTACTCGATGATTTTCTTCCTGTGTACCACCGCGATTGCAAGTGCAGTCGGCATTATCATTCCAAGACTGATCCGCCTCGGAAAGGGAGTCCATTTTGAGATGGCAACTTCCGATATCCAGGCGACCGAGATGACCAGCATCCTCGACACGATCAAAAACCTGATCCCGTCCAACCCGGTGAAAGCATTTGCGGAGGGCAACATGCTCCAGGTACTCGTGTTCGCTGTCGTTGTCGGCTTTACGCTGATTGCGGTCGGAGAGAAGGGACAGCCGCTCTTAAACGTGATCGACTCCCTGAATGAGGTCTGCTTAAAAGTCATCAGCACCGTTATGTACTTCACCCCGATCGGTGTCTTCTGTACGATCGTGCCGGTTGTCGAGGCAAACGGAACCAAAACCATCGTTTCCCTGGCAACCCAGCTCATCATTCTGTATGTGGCATTCTATGGATTTGCGATCGTCGTCTACGGCGGCGCTGTAAAACTCATCGGAAAGACGAGTCCGGTCAAGTTCTTTAAGGCGATCATGCCGGCAGCCCTGAATGCATTCGGAACATGTTCCAGTTCCGCGACGATCCCAATCAGCAAGCGCTGTGTCGAGAAAGAACTCGGCGTTTCGAACCAGATCAGCAGTATCGCAATCCCGCTTGGTGCCACTGTCAACATGGATGCGGTATCGATCCTGATGTCGTTTATGATCATGTTCTTCGCAAATGCCTGCGGCATCAACGTCAGCATTTCGATGATGGTGATCATTCTGCTTGCCAACGTCCTGCTTTCTGTCGGAACACCGGGTATCCCGGGCGGCGCGATCGCATCATTCGCAGCACTCGCCACGATGGCAGGTCTTCCGGCCGGCGTCATGGGCGTTTACATCAGCATCAACACACTGTGTGACATGGGTGCCACCTGCGTCAACGTCATCGGCGATATGGCAGGCTGCGTTGTGCTGCAGGAGAAAATCAAACTGGAAGAAAACTAAAAAATGTTACATAGAAAAAGAGGGATTCCTTTCACGGGAGTCCCTCTTTTGCAATGCGTAAAATAAATTAAATATAGTCCGAAACATATGGAATATGGTGGAAGAGCAGGTCATCCAGGCATTCCACAGTCTGCGGCGTTGTTTCGATGCGCGCCATCTCATACAGCTTGGAAGCCGTCTTGTAGCCGAGCAGCAGTGTCGTGAGCGATGCGATCGTCATTTTCATCACATGGTCCGGATCGCGGTCGGTCGGCACACAGTGTCCTTTTTCAAAGAAGAATGTGAAGCTGTCATTGTTCCACGGAAGCAGCTCATCCTCGATCTCAAAACGGATACACACATCCGGCTCGTCCGGGTCGCAGGCGTAATGTTCCATAAACTGCACGACATCGATGATACGCCCCATCGAGTACGGGCGAATCGTTTCTTTGATATCGCTGTCCTCAAGCTCGAACGCGATGGGTTCACTGTAGTAGTTATTTCCTTTGACCTCATCGATCATGGAATCGTGTGCATGAATATACTCCCAGAGTCCCAGCTGCGCCTCACGGTTCAGATAGATCATCTCTTTGATATGCATGATATCGGAGCTGATCAGATAGACCATGTAGCCGTACGGCACATCATCAGCGGAATAGTAGATCGCAACGACGGTATCATCCTCATCCCAGCGGAAATATTCTTCCCACGCCAGATTGTTGCGGTAGAGGCAGCCGTGCGTCTTCGAAGCAAATTTGGTATGTAGTTCCTTAAAATCCTTGTCATCCCATGCCACGCGGCGCACATAGCCAGGGGCTTTGAGTTTCCGCGGCACCTGCGTGTCCTTGATGGTGTACGTCATCTTATTGGAAATGATTTCCCATCCGAGATTCCGGTAGAGCGGAATAGAGTAGGGATAGAGAAGCGCAAAGGAACGGTGGTTTTCCCGCATGCGCGTGAGACTCCGGATCATCAGCTTTTTCATGATGCCCTGGCCGGTGTATTCCGGGTAGGTGCAGACGCTGGTGACAAAACCGACGGGATAGCGGACACCGTAGATATTCATGTCCAGCGGATAAACCGCGAACTGTGATACCAGATCCTCCTCGCAGAAACAGCCGAGCACATCGGCACGGACGAGAACCGGGAATTTGGACTGCTTGATTTCATCGTCTTTCCATCCGCTTTCGGAAAGCTCCTGCTCTGTAACCTGAAAGGCGTAGCGCAGAAGTGCATTGTACTGCTCTGCGTCGTCGATGGTCAGCGGGCGGAAGGTTAAGTTCGAATCTTTCGTTTGAATCATGGATTACTCCCTCATTTTATTGTGAATCAAAGTATAGTGAATCAGATACTTTATTTTTTCGTAAATATTCTATCATAAGAAATGGAATTTGTGCAGTTAAAAATAAAGCCCATTCCGCAAATTTGGTAAAAAGATCAAAATAGTGTTAGAAATCGGATAAAAACTTCAAGAAGCAGACAAAAAAAATAATAAAATGAAAAACATACAGGGACAGTCTGCGCGAAAAAGCAGACATACGATTTCCAGGGTGACTGCGTTGAGATCGACGTGTTCAATCCGGAGACAAGAAAATATGTCTGGGACGTATGCAAGAAGAACTACTACGATTACGGCATCAATGCTTTCTGGCTGGATAACTCCGAGCCGGATTACGGTGTTTACGATTTCGATCATTACCGCTATATTGAAGGACCGGCGCTCTCCTGCAGCAACATCTATCCGCAGTTATACAGCCGTGTCTTCTATGATAAGAAGAAAAAACCGACCGCGTAAAACCGGTCGGTTTTTTTGAATAAATTTCCATTACAGGACGGTTTTTGTACACTTTTTTCTTGACGAAACGGGAAACAATCGTTACACTATTATGTATAACTGTAATTAAAATGGGAAAATGTAGCAAAACGCGGAAGCACACAAAGGGGTAATGAAGTTTTGTGTGTACCGGGGAGAAGAGAGGGAAACAGATGAATCAGACCGAATTGCCGGAATGTGAAAAAATAAATAAGAAAGAGCCTTCTAAGGATGTTCAGATGACACAGAAACAGGCAGAACGTCTGGTGGAACATCTGAAGAATATTTTCATGTATGTGCGGGTTCTCCGTCCGGATGAGATCGGAGATTTTATTATCGATGAAGAGAATGGCAAGCTGTGTGAATGCTACGCAGTATGGAACAAAGCGATGCCGTGCCTTAACTGTATTTCCGAAAAAGCCCTGCGGGAGAAATCGCAGAAATCAAAACTGGAATGCATTGCGTCGAATGTGTATCAGGTCATTGCAAGATACGTGGAGATCGAAGGAGAACCATGCGTGATCGAGATGATCAACCGTCTCGACGATGAAACACTGATGGACTCCGAAGGACGTCAGAATCTGGTAAGCAAGCTGAACAGCTACAGCGAAGAGCTGTATCGTGACGCGCTGACCGGAGTATTCAACCGCCGCTACTTCGAAGACCAGATCCGGGACGCCAGCTTTTGCTGCGGCGTAGCCATGATCGATCTCGATGATTTCAAATTATACAACGATACATACGGCCACAATGCCGGAGATATGGCGCTTGACACCATTGTAAAGACCGTCAACCGCTGCACCCGACGTACCGACCGTCTGATCCGCTTAGGAGGAGACGAATTTCTGCTGGTTCTGCCGGAGATGGATGAGGAAAACTTTGTACAGAAATTAAAACAGATTCAGTCGCAGATCCATGAGGCACAGGTGCCGGGCTACTCGAAGATGCGTCTTTCCGTCAGCGTAGGAGGTGTTCTGACAAGAGATGAGACGATCGGCGAAGCTGCGATGCGTGCCGACCAGCTGATGTATCTTGCGAAACAACGGAAAAACATGGTTGTCACCGAGAAAGACCAGATCCTGGGTTGTCAGGACGATGTTGTCCGTCAGGAAAACCGCAGAGAAAAACAGCGCATCCTGATCGTGGATGATTCCGAGATGAACCGTATCATCCTCTCGGAGATTCTGCAGGATGAATACGATATCATCGAGGCTTCCACCGGCGAAGAGTGCCTGCGTCTGCTGGAAGAATACGGAACAGGCCTTGCGCTGATCCTTCTGGATATCGTCATGCCGGGCATGGACGGTTTCGGAGTGCTTGACTACATGAACCGCAACCACTGGATCGAAGAGGTTCCGGTCATCATGATATCGAGCGAGGATTCCACCACATTTGTGCGCCGTGCGTATGAGCAGGGCGTATCCGATTATATCAGTCGTCCGTTTGATGCAAAAGTTGTTTACCAGCGTGTCTTCAATACGATCAAATTATATGCAAAACAGCGCCGTCTCGTGACGCTCGTCACCGAGCAGATTTACGAAAAAGAGAAAAACAATCAGATGATGATCAGTATCCTGAGCCATATCATGGAATTCCGGAATGGCGAGAGCGGACTTCATGTCCACCACATCAACGTTCTGACCAGTATGCTCCTCGAGCGTCTGGTACAGAAGACAGACCGCTACCACTTAAGCTGGTCCGATCAGCTGATGATCACAACGGCATCCGCGCTGCACGATATAGGAAAGATGGGCATTGACGAAAACATTTTAAATAAGCCGGGAAGGCTGACGAAAGAAGAGTTCGAGGAGATGAAGAAACATACCCTGATCGGAGCGTCCATGCTGAAGAGCCTGGAACTGTATCAGGACGAGAAGCTGGTACAGATTGCGTACCAGATCTGTCGCTGGCATCATGAGCGGTACGACGGAAAGGGTTACCCGGACGGCTTAAAAGGTGAGGAGATCCCGATTGCAGCCCAGGTTGTATCGATTGCCGATGTTTACGATGCGCTGACAAGCGAGCGTGTCTACAAATCGGCATACACGCACGAGAAAGCCATCGAGATGATCCTGAACGGCGAGTGCGGTGCCTTCAGCCCGCTGATGCTCGAGTGTCTGCTCGATATCAAAGATGCCATCTGCGAGGAGCTGAACACCATATCCGAAGAAAAACAGACTTCGATTCAGATTGAAAAGCTGAAAAAGAATCTGAAATCGGGGGGGCAGAGCTGAGTTTTCTGAACTCTGATGAGAAGTTATCCACAGAAGATGCCTGGGAGAACAGGTATCATGCGGATTCGAAAGACGATCTTAAATAAAAATATACCAAAACCCATGGATTTCTGAAAAGATTCCATGGGCTTTTCGCACCTTTGTGCAAATTTTTGTTGTGATTCCGGAGGACAACTGCTATAATAACAGAAAATGTCAAAAAATACGACAAAAATACCGGAAGAGGGCTGTGCGAACAAGTACACACAAGTCTGGAAAGGATAAAAACATGAATCAGTTGGAAGTATTACGAGAGAGCCTCGGACAGTGCGATGAGATTATTCTGGATGCGCTGCTGATGAGAAACCGTATTGTCGAGGACATTATGGTATATAAAGAAGCAAATAACGTGCCGATTCTCCAGCCGGGGCAGGAAGCAAAACAGAAGGAATGGCTGGAACGCCGGATGCAGGAAAAACGCCATAAAAACGAAGTGGCGGATGTTTTCGAGAGCATCACAAGAAACAGTAAAAAGATTCAGGCAAGAAAGCTGTTCAATTATAATATTGTACTGATCGGTTTTATGGGAGCCGGAAAGAGTACCATTTCCGATTATCTCAAAACCGTGTTTGCCATGGATATCATCGAGATGGATCAGATCATCGCAGAGCGTGCCGGTATGAGCATCTCCGATATTTTCGAGACCTACGGCGAACAGTATTTCCGTGACTGCGAGACGAATCTTCTGATCGAAATGCAGTCGAGAACAAACGTTGTCATTTCATGCGGCGGCGGAACTCCGATGCGTGAGTGCAACGTTGTAGAGATGAAAAAGAACGGCCGCGTTGTTCTTCTGACTGCAAAGCCGGAGACGATTTTAGACCGTGTCAAAGACAGCCACGACAGACCGCTGATCGAGAACAACAAAACCGTTCCGTTTATCGCAGATCTGATGAGCAAGCGCCGTGAGAAATATGAGGCCGCAGCCGACATTATCATCGAGACGGACGGAAAGAGCGAGCTGGAGATCTGTGAGGAGCTGATCCACAGCCTGCGGCAGATGGATGCAAAAGCGGAATAAAAGAGAAAAAGCAAAGAAAAAGAAGAAGCAAGAAAAAGCAAGAAAAAGCAAGAAAAAGCAAGAAAAAGAAGAAGGAGAATGCTGTGTGCGACGGCAGCCTCCTTCTTTTCCTTTTGATACCGAATTGTTGCGCACTTAAAAAATACAAAATGTGTAGGAAAAAAGATTGACAAAAAAGATATTTTTCGATATTCTGATAAAAGTTGGGCTAAAATCACGTGAAAAGATTGAAAAAACAAGGTATTATTTCGTGCTATTGTCCGAATAAGAGAAAAAATTCAGGATAATTATATGAAAAACAATGGCCCGTGTGCAGACATAGCCGGATCAGCCGGGGAGGGTCTGCGGAAAACAAAGGAGGAACACCAATGAGAAAAAGAAACAAAGTCGTTTCTCTGCTTTTGGCAGGATGCATGGCAGCCGGTCTTCTGGCCGGATGCGGAAGCAGCGGAGAGGCACAGGTAGCAACTGCTGACAATGCTACAGCGGCATCAACCAGTACTGGAACAGCGGATTCTGCAGCACCGGAGACTGCAGGTGAAGTGGACGGACAGATCAATCTTCGCGCGGTATCCTTTGGAAACAACTTCGATGTACAGGATATGGGATGGCGCTGGATGATGGCAGAGTGCTACGAAGGACTGATGCGTGACGTAGCAGATGAGAACGGAGACCGTTTCGAGTACGCCGGTGCAGAATCCATGGACGTATCCGACGACGGACTGGTTTATACCTTCCATCTGAGAAAGGATGCAAAATGGTCCGACGGACAGCCGGTTACCGCAGCAGATTATGAGTACGGATGGAAACGTCTGTTAAATCCGGAATACGGCTATTCCTATTCTTTCTTCCTGTTCAACGTAGTAGGAGCAGAGGAGTATTATAACGGACAGGGCTCTGCCGATGAGATCGGAATCAAGGCAGTGGACGATTACACCTTCGAGGTTACCTTAAAGGTAGCGGATCCGACCTTCCAGTCCAAGCTGGTAGCAACTCCGCTTTACCCGACCCGTCAGGATGTCGCAGAGGCAGCCGGAGACCAGTGGGGAAAAGACTGGACAAAATGTGTCTACAACGGACCGTTTGCCATGACCAACCTGGTAGAAGATAACTCCATGACATGGGTGAAAAATGACCAGTACTGGGATAAGGACAACGTAAAACTGAATCAGGTAAACTGGTACTGTGTAGCAGAGAACGCAACAGCAGCAACCATGTTCGATAACGGACAGCTGGACGTTTTCGATGCAGCAGGCGATTACATTGCAAAATATGACAAAGAAGTAGAAGCAGGCAATATGCAGACCATGACCACCGAGTACCCGGGAACTATGGTTCTGTGCTACGAGCAGTCTGAGGGCGGAAAATCTGGTCTGATGAAAAACGTAAACATCCGCAAGGCAATTTCCTACTCCATCAACCGTGAGGAGATGGTATCAGCTGTTTACGGAAGATACACCGCAGCTTACGGCTTCGTTTCCCCGGCGATCACGCTCGACGGAACTTCCTACCGCAAGCAGGCGTCGGAGACGATGAAAAAGGAATATGAGCAGTATGCAGGAGATGCAGACAAGTTAAAAGCACTGTTCCAGAAAGGCCTTGATGAGCTTGGTATCACCGACAAACCGGAAGACATCACCATTACACTGCTGTCCCAGGGTTCTGCTACCGAGAATCAGCTCGAGAGAGAGTACCTGCAGCAGTCCATTTCCCAGAATCTGGGCGTAAAGGTAGAGCTGAACACCGTTGGCGATTACCAGATGTTTGCAAACGAGCGCGATAACAAGAACTACGATATCTTTGTAGGCGGATGGTTCAGCGATTACAACGATCCGCTGGATTTCCTGAACGTCATGAAGACAGGCGTTTATGATTCCTACGGCCTCTATAGCAACAGCGAGTACGACAGCCTGATCGATTCTCTGACCGGAGAGAACGACAACGCAAAACGCCTTGAGATTTACCAGAAGCTGGAAGATCTGCTGGTTGCACAGGATTGTGGTGTTGCACCGCTGTACTACTCTGATAAACATTACTATTATCAGAACTGGGTAAAAGATTTCTACACATCCTCCTTCGGCGCAAGCCAGGAGCTTTACAGAGCAACTGTAGAGAAATAAAAAAAGCAGCAAAACAGAAGAAATGAGGGAAGAAGGGCTTATGAAACAATAGGCTCTTCTTTCGCTATCATAATAAAATTCCGGTCGGAAAAGACCGGACAGGGAGAGGATTTTTATGCCAAAATATTTACTGCGCCGTTTTGCAGAAATGCTGATCACACTGTTTCTGATTGCAACGGCCACGTTTTTCCTTCTGGAAGCGGTTCCGGGAGATCCGCTGACGGAGCGTGCGAGCAAGCTCTCGCCGACCGTAAAGGAAAACCTCTATAAGCGCTACGGCCTCGACAAGCCGATGATGGAGCGCTATGTGATCACAATGAAGGGAATCTGCAAGGGAGAGTTCGGGGAATCTGTTGTCTATGCGGGACAGACGGTACAGAAGCTGATTCATGACCGTCTTCCGGTATCCGCCCGCCTTGGTATCCAGCAGGTGCTGGCCGGTATCACGATCGGTCTGCTGCTTGGAATTCTTGCGGCAATGAGGAGGGGAAGCTTCTGGGACTATATGGTGATCGCCCTGTCGGTCCTCTTGATTTCCATTCCGAACCTGATCTTTGGTCTGATGCTTCAGAAAATTTTCGCAGGTAACCTGAAGGTTCTGCCGACGATCGGCTGGCCTGCGGGAAAGGATCTGTGGTTCGGAGGATGGGAATACACGATTCTTCCGACCCTGACAGGATGCTTTTCTTATATCGCAACGTATGCGCGTCTGCTGAAAACCTCGATGCTCGATGTGATCAATCAGGATTACGTGCTGACTGCTGAATCGAAGGGCTTAAGCCGCGGACAGATTATCCGCCGCCATATCCTTCGGAACTCGTTTATCCCGGTTATCACACAGCTTCCGATGTCGGTTGCCATGTGTATCACAGGCTCCTTCTTCATCGAGAGCATCTTTTCCATCCCGGGAATCGGACAGTATTATGTGACGGCGGTCAATAACCAGGATCTTTCCATTATCATGGGAGAGACGGTTATTATCGCAGCACTTTACATCGGTGTTCTCTTTATCACGGACCTGCTGTACGTGGTCGTTGACCCGAGAATCAGTCTGACAGGAAAGAGCAGATAAGGAGGATATTATGGCAGCATTAACACCGGAAAAATTTAAAGTAATAGGATACACCGAGGAAGATGCGAACCGGATTGACCGCCCGACCATTTCCTACTGGCAGGACGCCTGGAGACGGCTCCGCAAAAACCCGATCGCAATGGGATCTCTTGTTGTGCTCGGTATTCTGCTTGTCATGGTCATCATCGGACCGCATATCAAAGGATATGATTATGTATCCATGAATATCGCCGAGAAAAACCAGGGCGTATCGTCAAAATACTGGTTTGGAACCGACAACCTGGGACGTGACCTCTTCTCAAGAGTCTGGGTCGGCGCACGGGCATCACTGATCATCGCGATCGTCGCAACGGCAATCAAACTCATCATTGGAACGGTATATGGCGCGCTGATGGCACATTTCGGCGGCTGGGTCGATGAGGTTCTGATGCGGATCATCGAGGTTATCAACTCGATTCCGTCTCTGCTTCTTACGATTCTGATCATGATGATTCTTGGAAATAACCTGTTTGCACTTCTGGTCGCGCTTAGTGTCACCGCATGGTGTAACACGGCACGTCAGGTGCGCGGTATGATCAAACAGCTCCGTGAGACGGAATACGTTTACGCGGCGGAGGTGCTCGGTGCAAAACCGCTCCGCATCATCTTAAAACACTATGTACCGAATATGCTGGGTATCCTGATTCTGGATACGGCGACGGCAATCCCGATGTTTATTTTTACGGAGGCAGGTCTTAGCTTCCTCGGCATCGGCCTCAAGGCACCATCGATCAGCCTTGGTGTCCTGATTTCGATGGGACAGCAGAACATGGATTTCTATCCGTCACAGCTTCTGTTCCCATGTCTCGTGCTCTGTATCATCGTTATGGCATTCAACCTTCTGGGAGACGGCCTGCGCGATGCCCTGGATCCGAGACTTCGCCAGTAATAAGTGGGAGATAACGATATGAACGAACAAAACAATCCGATTCTGGAAGTAAAAAACTTAAGAGTCTCTTATCACACCTATGCCGGTGAAGTAAAGGCAGTCCGCGGTGTACAGTTTTCTCTCGAGAAAGGTCAGGCGCTCGCAATTGTGGGCGAATCCGGCTGCGGAAAATCTGTAACGGCGAAATCCATCATGGGCCTCATCAAGGCCCCGCAGGGTGAGATTAAAGAGAACAGTGAAATTCTCTATCATGGAGAGAATATTCTGAAATACAACAAAAAACAGTGGCAGCATTACAAAGGCGGCGAGTGTGCAATCATTTTCCAGGATGCGCTGGCTTCCTTAAATCCGACGATGCGTGTCGGAAAACAGATTATGGAAAATCTGATGGGCCACAAAAACATGACAAAACAGGAAGCGGCAAAGGAGGCTGTCGAGATGCTGCGCATGGTCGGCATCCCGGAGCCGGAAAAACGTGTCAGACAGTATCCGCACGAATTTTCCGGCGGTATGCGTCAGCGTGTTATGATCGCGATTGCATTTGCCTGTGATCCGAAAATTCTGATCTGTGACGAGCCGACGACCGCACTCGATGTGACAATTCAGGGACAGATTCTCGATATTATCAAGAATCTGCAGAAGAAAAACCAGACGTCCGTTATCATGATCACACATGATCTTGGTGTTGTGGCGAATATCGCACAGAAGATTGCTGTCATGTATTCCGGTATTATCGTGGAAAGCGGAACGTGTGAGGATATTTTCTATCGTCCGCGTCACCCGTATACCTGGGCGCTGATCCGTTCCGTACCGCGTCTGGATCTGAAAAACAAGCAGGAACTCGCGACAATTCCGGGAACTCCGCCGGATCTTTTAAACCCGCCGGTCGGATGTCCGTTCTGCACGCGGTGCAGCTATTGTATGCCGATCTGTAAGGAAGAGATGCCGGAGGCAACGGAATTCGGCGGCGAGCATAAAGCTGCCTGCTGGCTCCATCACCCGATGGCACCAAAAGTAGAAATGCCAAATCTGGAAGGAGGAGAACTGTAATGGAAAATAACGAAAAAGAAGTGCTTTTTTCCGTTTCCCATCTGAAAAAATATTTTCAGGTCGGAAACCATGCGACCTTAAAGGCCGTGGATGATGTCTCCTTCGAAATTTACAAGGGTGAGACACTTGGAATGGTTGGCGAGTCCGGATGTGGAAAGACAACGTGCGGCCGTACCTGCATCGGCCTGTATGACAAGACCGACGGACAGGTGCTCTACAAGGGAACCGATGTCCATGCGTTAAACGGAAAAGAGCGGTTTGCCTTCAAAAAACAGGTACAGATGGTCTTTCAGGATCCGTATGGATCACTCGACCCACGTATGACCGTTGCCGACATCATCGGCGAGGGCATCGACATTCACCATCTGGCAAAGAATAAGAAAGAGCGCCAGGAGATGATCTACAAATATCTGGAACTGGTCGGACTGAACCGCGAGCATGCGAACCGTTTTGTGCACGAGTTTTCCGGCGGACAGCGCCAGCGAATCGGTATTGCGCGTGCGCTTGCCGTGCAGCCGGAGTTCATCGTTCTCGATGAGCCGATCTCCGCACTCGATGTTTCGATCCAGGCACAGATCGTCAATCTTCTTGTGGATCTGCAGAAAAAGATGGGACTGACCTATCTTTTCGTTGCCCATGATCTGTCGATGGTCAAACATATTTCCGACCGTGTGGCGGTTCTGTATCTGGGAACGCTCGTCGAGCTGACGACATCCGAGGAGCTGTACGCCAACCCGCGCCACCCGTACACACAGGCACTGCTCTCCGCGATTCCGATTCCGGACCCGAAAGTAGAGGCAGAGCGCGACCGCAAAAAAATCCGCCTCGAAGGCGAGGTGCCGAGCCCGATCAACACGAAGCCGGGCTGCAAATTCCAGGGAAGATGCAAGTACGCAAAAGACATCTGCCGACAGCAGATGCCGGAATTAAAAGACGTGGGCAACAATCACTTTGTGGCATGTCATTTCTGTGATGCGTTAGAAGAAAATAAGGAATTGTAAAACATGGAAAAGATAAAGAACATCTGCCGTGATCTCGGCAGAGCATTTACAATCGGCCTGCTCTCCGGCGGCGCTGCGGCAGCTGTGCTGCTGCTGGGAGGATTCCTCTTTGGGGGATTCACGTTCCGCGCTGCCCTTGAGGCGGCGAAAGACGGCTTGCTGCTGATCGCGGCCCTCGGCATGTTCGTGATCGCCGGAATGCTGATGGTAAAAGGCAAAAACCCGGAGAAATTCACGCAGAAGGAAAAATGGCGCGTCCACTTTGCCGTACTCGGATATAAGAGTGTGTTCGCAGTTCTCTGCGTTTCCTGGGTGCTGTGGGCGGCAGCGGCGGATTATCTTTTGTATCGGATGTGAAAATAGTTTCTATAAATAAAAAGAGAATTTTGCAGACTGTAAAAATGAGGTCCGGCAAAATTCTCTTTTTTCGTTTAGTCGTTATTCGTCTTCGAGACGGGAGATAACCATCTCCATGGATTTCTGATATTCTTCATCCGAAGAATTGTAGAACAGCATCAGATCGAGGCAGCTGCTCATTTTCTTCAGTGCTTCCGGGATGGAGTAGTCGATCGTTTTCACATATTCATCCCAGTGCTCCAGCTTCCACGTATCGCGCACGGAGTTGCGGTCGATCATGCGCTGGTGGCAGATCTCCGGTTTTGTGACAACCCAGATCACAACAAGCTTTGCCCCATGGTCAGCGAGCTTTTTGGAGAAGTCTTTCAGGAACTTCTCATCATGCACTTCGCGTGTGAATGGTGCGTTGATCAGCACAATATCGTCATACTCGAGTGCTTCCAGTCCGAAATTGACCGTTACTTCATATTCATAATCGCGGATATTCTCTTCGAAGAAATCAGAACTGCGGTTGATTTCCTGTCCGCCCGCTTTGAAAACGCGGTTCGACAGCGGAATGACCGTGTCCTTGTCGAGATAAACAACGTGTTTCAGCTCCTTGGCGAGCTGTTTTGAAATGTATGTCTTTCCGCACGCCGGCGGCGAGGTTACGAGGATCATCTTTTTCATCGTTTGTATGTCTTCCTTTCCAGTTGAATCAAAAAAAATCACTCCTAGCATTATAGAAAATTTGGGAAAAAATTGCAAGAGAAAAGACGGTTGTGCCAGAGAAAAAATTGTCTTATAATAAAATAAGATTTTTATGCCATCACGGAGAAAATAAATGGAGGAAAGACAATGAGCAGAGCAAATACACGAGTTGTGAAAATCGGCGACCGGGTCATCGGAGGCGGAAATCCGATTCTGATCCAGTCCATGACGAATACCAAAACAGAAGATGTGGAGGCAACCGTAAAGCAGATCCAGGCGCTCACGGAAGCCGGATGTGACATTATCCGATGCGCCGTCCCGACCATGGAGGCAGCCAGGGCGCTGTCCGAGATCAAAAAGCAGATCTCGATTCCGCTTGTAGCAGATATTCATTTTGACTATCGATTGGCGATCGCCGCGATCGAAAACGGAGCCGATAAAATCCGCATCAACCCGGGCAACATCGGCAGCCGCGACCGGATCCAGGCGGTTGTAGATGCAGCAAAAGAACGCCAGATTCCGATCCGCGTCGGCGTCAACAGCGGTTCACTCGAAAAAGAGCTGGTGGAAAAATACAACGGCGTAACGGCAGAGGGCCTGGTGGAGAGCGCGCTCGACAAAGTGCGGATCATTGAGGAGATGGGCTATGACAATCTCGTCATCAGTATCAAATCGTCTGATGTGATGATGTGTGCAAAAGCGCATGAGCTGATCACGAACCAGACGGATCATCCGCTTCATGTCGGCATTACGGAGGCAGGAACGCTGTATTCCGGCAACATCAAATCGGCAGTGGGGCTCGGTATTATTTTATATCAGGGCATCGGAGATACGATCCGTGTTTCCCTGACCGGCGATCCGCTCGAGGAAATCAAATCCGCAAAACGGATCTTAAAGACCCTGGGACTTCGAAAAGGCGGCATTGAGGTCGTATCGTGTCCGACCTGCGGACGGACCCAGATTGATCTGATCGGACTGGCAAACCAGGTGGAAACACTGGTGCAGGGCTACGATCTTGATATCAAGGTTGCCGTCATGGGCTGCGTGGTCAACGGACCGGGCGAGGCAAAAGAGGCGGATCTTGGTGTTGCAGGCGGAAAAGGCGTCGGCATTTTAATTAAAAAAGGTGAAATCGTGAAAAAAGTACCGGAGAGCGAGCTGCTGTCCGTCTTAAAGGACGAGCTGGATCACTGGGGCAAGTAGAAAAGAAAGCAGGAATAGGAATGGAAAAACAGTTTCAGGAAGTATTTCCGGATTTGAGAATCGAAGGGGGCATGGCAGAGCTTCTCGATACCGTGGAGGTTTCGCGGGTATCGATCAATAAGAAAAAAGATCTGCTGCGGATCTATGTGGTCAGCCATCAGTGGATTCACAAAAAATATATTTATCAGCTGGAGCGCCAGATCGAGGAGCAGCTCTTTTCCAACGTGCCGCTGCGCGTGAAGATTATTGAGCGGTTCTATCTGTCGCGCCAGTATACGCCGGAAAACTTTCTGGAGGTGTACCGTCCGAGTATCCTGCTCGAGCTGAAAAACCACAGTGTCTTTCTGAATCATCTGTTTTCGACTGCCGAGATTACCTTCCCGGAGACGAACAAAATGCACCTGGTGCTCGTGGATTCCGTTGTGGCAAAGGAGCGCGAGGAGGAGCTGGTCCACATTCTCGAGAAAATCTTCTGTGAGCGGTGCGGCTTCGACCTGATCGTGGAAACCGAGATGAGAAAGCCGGAGGGCGAGAGCCGCGCCATGAGAAATTCCGAGCTCCGCATCCGGGAGGAAGTGCGCCACGTTCTGGCGCATACCCATTACGGTGAGATGCTCGGCGAAAAAGAGCAGAACCGGATGGAAGAGCAGGCGGAAGCAGCAGGCGAACAGCCAAAAGCAGCCGCAGCAGCCAAGGACGGCGAGGCGAAAAAAGAAAAAGCAGCAGACGGCGGAAGGGGAAAAGGTTTTTCCGGCGGCGGACGCGGTTCCTTCAAAAAAGGCAAGGGCAGTTTCGGCCGGAATGCGGACAATCAGCCGCGCAAATCCTCCAATCCGGATGTGCTGTACGGAAGAGATTTCGAGGATGAGAGCGTGGAGATTCTGAAAATCGGCGATGAGATCGGTGATGTTGTCATCCGAGGAAGAGTCCAGAGTGTGGATATGCGCGAAATCCGGAATGAGCGTACGATTTTCATGTTCACGATCACCGACTTTACAGATACCATCGGCGTCAAGATTTTCGTCCAGAACGCGGAAGTGCCGGAATTAAAGGATGCGATCAAAAAAGGCGCGTTCATTAAAGTAAAAGGAAAAACGACGGTTGATGCATTTGACCACGATCTGACGGTTATGTCTGTCTGGGGCATCAAGAAGATCACCGATTTCCGTACCGGCCGTCAGGATACGAGTCCGGTGAAGCGTGTGGAGCTGCACTGCCATACAAAGATGAGCGATATGGACGGTGTCACCGATGCTGCCCGTCTGGTACAGCGTGCCTACGAGTGGGGCCATCCGGCGATCGCGATCACCGACCACGGCGTGGTGCAGTCCTTCCCGGAGGCAAACCATGCGATCGAGGCGATCGACGGCGCTTACCGGAAAAAATACCAGGCAGAGCACCCGGATGCGACAAAAGATGAGCTGAAAAAAGTTTCGGCTCCGTTCAAGGTCATCTACGGCATGGAGGCTTATCTCGTCGACGACTTGAAAGATATCGTTGTCAACAGCAAAGGACAGGACATCCACGGAAGCTACGTTGTTTTCGATATCGAGACGACGGGATTTTCCCCGGTTGTCAACAAAATCATTGAGATCGGCGCCGTCCGTGTGGAAAACGGAGCGATTGTCGATAAGTTTTCCACCTTCGTCAATCCGAAAGTCCCGATCCCGTTCCGGATTGAGAATCTGACCGGCATCAACGACAACATGGTTCTTGACGCGCCGGACATCGAAACGGTGCTGCCGAAATTCCTGGAGTTCAGTGAGGGAGCCGTTATGGTTGCCCACAATGCTTCGTTCGATATGAGCTTTATCGAGCACAACTGCGTCCTGCAGGGGATCGAGCGGGAATTTACAACGGCGGACACCGTCGCCATGGCGCGTTTCCTGCTGCCGGGCCTGAACCGTTTCAAGCTGGATACCGTTGCGAAGGCGGTCGGCGTATCGTTGGAAAACCATCACCGTGCGGTGGACGATGCCGGCTGTACGGCGGAAATTTTCGTGAAATTCGTAAAAATGCTGGAGGAGCGCAATATTCTGACTCTGGATGATCTGAATGCGCAGGGAAAAGTATCGGAGGAGGCTGTGCGCAAGCTTCCATCGTACCATGCGATCATTCTGGCAAAGAACGAGACGGGACGTGTCAATCTGTACCGCCTCGTGTCGGAATCCCACCTGAAATACTACAACCGCCGGCCGAAGCTGCCAAAGAGCGTCTACCTGAAATACCAGGACGGTCTGATGATCGGATCTGCCTGCGAGGCGGGCGAACTCTACCAGGCAATCCTGCGCGGTGAACCGGATGCGGCGATTGCGCGTCTCGTGGACTTCTACGATTATCTGGAAATCCAGCCGATCGGCAACAACGCGTTCATGATCAAAAAAGAGGACGTTTCTGCCGTAGAGAGCGAGGAGGATTTAAAGGAGATCAACAGGCGCATCGTCAAACTTGGCGAGCAGTTCCATAAGCCTGTTGTGGCAACGTGCGACGTCCACTTCATGGATCCGCAGGACGAGATCTACCGCCGCATCATCATGACCGGAAAAGGTTTTGACGACGCGGATGAGCAGGCACCGCTGTTCCTGCGCACCACCGAGGAGATGCTTGAAGAGTTTTCGTATCTCGGAAGTGAGAAAGCGGAGGAGGTCGTCATCACCAATCCGCGCAAAATCTCCGACCTTGTCGAGAAAATCTCCCCGATCCGTGCCGGAAAATTCCCGCCGGTCATCGAGGATTCCGACAAGACACTGCGGAGAATCTGTTACGACCGCGCGCATGAAATCTACGGCGAGGAGCTGCCGGAGATCGTTTCCGCGCGCCTCGAACGGGAGCTGAACTCCATTATTTCCAACGGATATGCCGTTATGTACATCATCGCACAGAAACTAGTGTGGAAGTCGAACGAGGACGGCTACCTCGTAGGATCGCGTGGTTCCGTCGGTTCCTCGTTCGTTGCGACGATGGCGGGAATCACGGAGGTAAACCCGTTGAGCCCGCATTACTACTGCGAGTCGTGCCATTACAGCGAGTTCGATTCGCCGCGCGTCAAAGAGTACGTCGGCCGTGCCGGATGCGATATGCCGGACGCCGTCTGCCCGAACTGCGGCAAGCCGCTGAAAAAAGCGGGATTTGATATCCCGTTCGAGACGTTCCTTGGATTCAAGGGAAACAAAGAGCCGGATATCGACCTGAACTTTTCCGGTGATTACCAGAGTAAGGCGCACAAATACACAGAGGTTATTTTCGGCGCCGGTCAGACGTTCCGTGCGGGAACCATCGGTACGCTGGCGGATAAAACAGCGTTCGGTTACGTGAAGAACTATTACGAAGAGCGCGGCCAGCACAAACGGAACTGCGAGATCGACCGGATCGTGGAAGGATGCACCGGCATCCGCCGTACCACCGGCCAGCACCCGGGCGGTATCATCGTTCTGCCGTTCGGTGAGGACATCAACTCCTTCACCCCGGTGCAGCATCCGGCGAACGATATGACAACCGACATCATTACGACCCATTTCGATTACCACTCCATTGATGCCAACCTCTTAAAGCTCGACATTCTCGGACACGATGATCCGACCATGATCCGTATGCTCGAGGATATCACGCACCTTGATGCGCAGACGATTCCGCTCGATAACCCGGAGGTCATGTCGCTGTTCAAGAGCACCGAGGCGCTCGGCATCAAGCCGGAGGACATCGGCGGCTGCCCGCTTGGATGCCTTGGCGTGCCGGAGTTCGGTACCGATTTCGTTATCCAGATGCTTCTGGACACGAAGCCGCAGTCGTTCTCTGACCTGATCCGTATCTCCGGTCTGTCGCACGGAACCGACGTATGGCTCGGCAATGCGCAGACATTGATCGAGGAGGGCAAGGCGACGATTTCCACCGCCATCTGTACCCGGGACGATATCATGATCTACCTGATCGACAAGGGACTCGAAAGTGAGCTTTCCTTTACGATCATGGAGAGTGTGCGAAAAGGAAAGGGCTTAAAACCGGAGTGGGAAGAGGAGATGAAGGCCCACGATGTGCCGGACTGGTACATCTGGTCATGTAAAAAGATCAAGTACATGTTCCCGAAAGCCCACGCGGCGGCGTACGTCATGATGGCGTACCGCATCGCTTACTATAAAATTTTCTATCCGCTGGCGTACTATGCGGCGTACTTCTCCATTCGTGCGTCCGCATTCTCCTACGAGCTCATGTGCATGGGACGCGACCGGCTGGAATATTATATGAAAGATTACGAAAAACGGAAAGACACGCTGACTCAGAAGGAGCAGGCAACTGTCAAGGATATGAAGATTGTCCAGGAAATGTACGCCCGCGGCTTCGATTTCGTGCCGGTGGACCTCTATAAGGCACAGGCGCACCGCTTCCAGGTCTACGATGACAAACATCTGATGCCGGCGCTCGACTCGATCGAGGGTCTGGGCGACAAGGCGGCCGACGCCGTTGTCCTTGCGGCACGAAACGGAAAATTCCTCTCGAAAGATGATTTCCGCGACCGCACCAAGGTCAGCAAGACGATTATCGACTTTATGGCGGACCTCGGTGTCTTCGGAGATCTGCCCGAAAGCAACCAGTTTTCGCTGTTCGACTATTAAAAGGAGCGTCCCCTTTCCGTTGCAATCCCGTGCGTCTTGGGGTATAATCAGACGTTGTGGAAAAGAACGAAAACGATTTAGATAAAATAAGGTGAAAAACATTGAGAAGAAGATTGGAACAACTGCTGAACGGCAGATTTGAATATGAGGTTCCCCATCTGCTGCTGTCCGAGACGGAGGTGGCCCTGACGCTGGACGAGGGGCAGAATTTCCGCGGAGAGCTGAATATCGGAGCGGAAGACGGGAGAAGAGTAAAAGGAATTGTGACCACAGATCATCAGAGAATCGTTCTGGCGAAAAATCAGTTCCAGGGAACGGCGAGTACGATTGAGTACGGCGTGGATACCAGCGGATTAAAAGCAGGCGATGAAATCTGTGGAAACATCACCGTCAGCAGCAATCTGGAGGAACGCTGCGTGCGGGTACACGTCTCGATTGCAGGAAAGACAATGAACATTTCCGGACAGGAGATTCATTCCCTGGCAGATTTTGTGCATCTGGCAAGCCATGATTTCGGCGCAGCGTACCGCTTCTTTGTAAAAAAAGAGTTTGCACGTCTTCTTCAGAAAGAGGCACCGGAGCAGATGGCACTTTATCAGGGACTGTCCCACAAGCCGGTGACATTTCAGCACCTGGAGGAATTTCTGGTTGCCCTCGGTCAGAAAGAGCCGGTGATGCTTTCGGCGGAACAGCCGGAGAAAACTGTGCTTACCGTGGACCAGCCGCGCAAGGAAACACTGTATCTGTATAAAAATACCTGGGGCTACGTCCGCATGGAAATCGAGGTGCAGGGAGACTTTCTGGAAGTGGAAAAGAAAGTCGTCACTTCAGAAGATTTCATCGGAAGCGTCTACGGTGTGGAATACATTATCCATCAGGAGAAAATCGGAAACGGCCGCCATTACGGCAGAATTACGGTGCGTCAGGGAAAACAGGAGCTTCGCTTTGAACTGGAAGTGACAAACAGCGAAAAACATGTGACCAGCAGGAAAAATACGGAGCGCGACCGTCAGATAACTGCCATCGCGCGCGGCTATCTCGATCTGGCAGTCCATAAACGCGACTACCGTACCTGGTATCAGGACACCTGGGAGGCCATCGAGCAGTTCGAAAAAGCCGGCGGAGACATGGCGTGGGTGACGCTGGGAAAAGCATGGCTGTACGAGAGCCATGAGGAAACCGGAAAAGCAAGAGAAACGCTTTCTTACGTAAAAGAGCATCAGGAACTGCTGGACACCGCGGAGAAAAAAGGAGCGTATCTGTATCTGGCATGGAAGCTGAAAATGGAAGTGGGCCATACCGAGCTGGTATCACGCCTTGGAACACTGATGCGGCAGGAGAGTGCAAGCTATTTTTTGTTAAAGCTTGCCATTGATGCCGACGATTCCTGGCAGCAGTCGCTGACCCGTCAGCTCTACGCGATGGAACTTTGCTATGAGTGCGGGTGCAAGAGCCCGCTTCTGTATCTGGATGCGGCACAGCTCTATCTCCGCCAGGAGGGACAGCTCCGCCGGATTTCGCCGTTCACCGTTCAGGTGCTGAAATTTGCGCAGAAAGAAGGCATTTTAAGCGGGGAACTGTTAAAACGGGCCGCTTATCTTACAGAGACGATGAAAACGTTCGATGAGAATGTCTATCAGATTCTGACTGCGGGCTATGAGCGTTTTCCATCCGATGAAGTGCTCGAAGCCATCTGCAAACTGGTAATGAAGGGCCGCCCGGTGCGGAAGGAATATTTCACGTGGTATGCAAAAGCCGTGGAGCGGAACATCCGCATCACGCGCCTGTACGAGTACTATATCGAAACGATGGATGCGTCGTTCGACGAGGTTCTTCCGCAGGTCATCCGGATGTATTTCTCCTACAGCAACACACTGGCAGGCCAGAAGAAAGCGCTGATCTACGCCAACGTGATCAAAAACCGCGAAAAAGACCGCCATACATTCCAGAGCTACCGCCCGGCGATGGAGGTTTTCACGGCAAGACAGATCCAGAAAGGCCGCATGAACCGCGAATACGCCGCACTGTACCGGACTTTTCTGAAAAAACCGGAAGATCCCGACAGCGCAAAAGCGATCGCAAATGTGCTGTTTACCCATCATGTAACGTGTGAAAATCCGAAAATCACGCGTGTGATCGTCTGCCATCCGGCGATGGCGGGCGAAACATCCTATCCGATGACGGAACGGGGTGCTTATATCCGTCTGTACGGCAAAAAAGCGCGGATTCTTCTCGAAGATGAGCAGCGCAGAAGATATGCGGTGACAGAAACCTGCCGCGTAGAGCCATTGTTTATGGATAAAGAGCTTGCCCGTGCCTGCGGCGGTTTTGCCATTGAAAATCCGGGTCTGCTGCTACACCTGTGCGGGGAGCAGGAAGAGGAGATGCAGCTTACCGCAGAAAATCTTGCCTGGTATCAGCAGGCAGCGCGCACGAGCGCATTTTCCAGTGCTTACCGGAAAACAGTGCGTCAGAAATTGCTGGAATATTATCTTGCCCATCCGGATGAGCGCGAGACCGAGGCAGCTGTTGCAGAGCTGGAGGATAGCGCTTATGCAAAGGTGGACCGTATTTCTACGATTGAGCTTCTGGTGCGCTATGGCCGTTACAGCCGCGCCTTTGCCCTGACAGATCGTTACGGCTACGAGAAGATTCCGGTGTCGTGTCTCTTCCGTCTGGCGCATGCGATGATTCTGGAAAAAGAGTTTACAGAGGACGAGGAGCTTCTCTATCTGGCATCCTACGTGGTAAAACAGGGCATTTACGATGAAATTGTATTGTGCTATCTGAGAGATTATTTCACCGGTTCTATTGAGGATATGTGCAGTTTATGGGATAAAATCCGCGGCTTTCAGATGGAGAGCGACAAGCTGGAGGAGCGCATTCTGACCTGGTCCGTCTTTGTGCGCAGCCACCCGAAGTGGGAGCAGGAAATGCTGGAGAGCTACATCCGCCAGAGCGGAAAAGAGCATGTCATTCTGGCATACCTGACGTATCTTGCGATCGGCTATTTTATGGACGGAAAACAGCTTTCGGATCAGATGTTTGACTACTTGGACCGCGCCTGGAAACAGGGCTGGGAGCTGGACGAGATCTGCCGTTTTGCGATGCTGAAACATCTTTCCACGAAGCCGCAGCTTTCTGAGGAGGAAGAAAAAGAGGCGCATACCCTGCTTCTGGCGTTTACGAAACAGGGACTCCGCTTTGCCTTCTACAAGGATCTGCCGGAGCACCTGACCGAAGGCTTCCAGATCGGCGACCGCATGTTCATCGAGGAGCGCCAGAGAGCGGAGGCAAAGGTGACGATTCATTACCGGACAAACGCCGAAGAAACATGGAAGAGCGAACCGATGCGCAATATGTATCAGGGCATTTTTGTGAAAGAGTTTCTGCTGTTCTACGGCGAGAAAATGGAGTATTACCTGACCTTTACGAACCGTCAGGGTGAGGGAAAAACAGAGGTGAAAACCGTCTCCATGACCGGCGAACCAAAAGCAGGAAGGACGCGGTACCAGCTTCTGAATCAGATGAAAGCAGCGCGCGCGGCAGGAGATTCGGAAAAAGCAGAAGAAGCATTCCGAAAGTATCTGCAGCAGGAGGCTCTGGTTCGGAACTGTTTTGCACTTGTGGAGGAAAAGAAGCAGCAGGAGGATACGACATGGAACAGAAAAATTTGATTTTAGGATTTGATTTTGGAGAGAAATATTCCCAGTTCTGCTGCTATGACAGGGGAACCCATACGGCTGTCTCCATCCCGGTAAAAGAAGGGGAAGAGGCGGTGGAATTTCCGACCGCCATTGCCAAAAAACGGAATGAGGAAACGTGGAAAACAGGACCGGATGCAGAAAAATCTGCTCACGCGGAAAACGGCATCTGGCTGGACAATCTGTACGAGATCTGCATGGGATCCCGCATCTGCCAGATCGAAAACCGGGATTACACGCCGGGAGAAGTCCTTGGCACGTTCCTTCGCGAAGCTCTGAAGATGATCGGCATCGAGCGTCCGGACCAGCAGATCCAGGCGATGATGATCACCACGGGCCATCTGACCCGTCCATTTGTGGAAAATGTGCGTGAGGCATACAAGATAATCGGACTGCCGCGCGGCAGAGCCTACCTGCAGGAGCATGACGAGAGCTTTTACTGCCATGTGCTGAACCAGAAGCCGGAGCTCTGGAGCCGTAAAGTCGGTCTGTTTTTCCTGAAAGATGAGGAAGCGTCGTTTTCTGAACTTTCCATCAGCCGTAAAACGAAGCCGGCAACTGTGACCGTAAAACGGGGGCCAAAAGCCGCACTTTCGATCGAGCCGATGGAGCGCGACCGCGATTTCTGCCATCTGATGGGAGAAGCGATGGGGAATGAAATTTATTCCAGCGTATTTCTGGTGAGCGAGGAGTTCGACCTTGCCTGGGCCGACAACTCTCTGCGTCAGTTAAAGAAAAACCAGAGAAGAATCTTCGGCGGAACGAACCTGTTTGCACAGGGCGCCTGCTTTTCCGCGCGCGAAAAAGTGGAGGAGCGCCGCTTAAAGGGCTATCTCTTCCTCGGAAATGACCTCGTGCGCTACAACATCGGCATGGAGATGACGATCAATGGTTCTCCGGCATACTATGCGCTGATTGCAGCCGGTGTGAACTGGTATGAAGCAGAAAAAGAATGTGAGCTGATCCTCGACGGAACGGAGGAGCTGGAATTTGTTGTGAGCTCCATGGAAAGCGGAAAACGAAACCGCTATACCATGAAGCTGGACGGGCTGCCCAAACGGCCGCCGAAGACAACACGGATCCGTCTGCGTCTGGAGTATGATTCTCCGGTTACGTGTCAGATCACCGCAGAGGATTTGGGGTTTGGCGATATGTTCCAGGCAAGCCACAAAACCTGGCACGAGACGATGGGGGAGGTGTAAACGATGAGCGGTTATATTTTATGTCAGGTCAAACGGGCGAAAAATCCGTATTATATTTCCAACATCAGCACAAATATTTATTCCATCGAGGAACTGTGCTATTATCTGTACCACAACATCTATCTGCTGGACGAGACCATCATTAACGAGCAGCTGCTGGTGTGGATGAAAGAAGAACTCCACTTAAGAAGACTGTACCAGCGTCTCTACGTCCTTCTGGAGGAGAAAAAGAACATCGGTGAGTTTATCCTGCCGATCTTCAAGGAGATCAATTATCTTTCTCACGATCAGTTCCGTGAGATGAATGAGCGCCTGAAACGGTTCGAGGAGCAGCCGGAGATTGTGCGGAAAAAAATCAAGGGAGACTACCTTGTCGACCACGAAAAATATATCAATGCGATCCAGGTTTACCAGGAAACGCTGAAAGATACCGAGGAAAACGAAACCAACATGGGAAGCCAGTTCACCGGAAGTATTTACAACAACATGGGCTGTGCCTACGCAAGTCTGTTCCAGATGAATGAAGCACTTACGTGCTTTCAGAAAGCAAATGAAGAGCTGCACACGAAAGCATCGTTAAAGAGCTGGCTGTTTGCGGTCTACATGAGCAAAGGACAGGACGCCTATGAGCAGATGTGCACCGAGCGGAAAGTGGATGCCGAGACGAAACGGGAGATGGACCGCCAGATCACCGAGGCAATGCAGGTCGAGCTCCCGCGCGATCTGGACGAAGCTCTTGCGGCGTGGACACGGGAATATCATAAAAATACCGGACTTTGAACAAAAAGAGCGAAAAAATTACTTGACAGCAAAAAAGAATGGGACTATAATACAGCCCATAAGAAAAAATAAATACTTTGAAACCGATGAAGTGGAGATAACGTTGGAAGCGCACTCACAGAGAGCCCGGGCAGGTGGAAGCCGGACAGAAAGCGGATCAGCAAATGGACCACGGAGGGTACAGGGAAAAGCGGGAAACCGTCTGAGTATTCTGTAACGTGCAGGCATACGTTAGTTGCCAGGAATATGATCGTATTCTGCAGAGCGTGTGAGCAATCGCAAAACAAGGTGGCACCACGAGTATAAAAATATACCCGCCCTTGGCAAAGAACAAAGTGATTCTTTGCCGGGGGCGGTTTTTTGTATATCAGAAATTGGTTCTGAGGACCAGTGTTGATGACAGCCTTTGCAGACACAAGGAGAGGAGATAACAAGATGAAACAGATGACGTTAGAAGAAATTTCAAAAGCAGCCGCATCGGGAGCTTTTCAGAAAATCCCGGTAAGCAGAGAAATTTATTCGGATATTCGTACACCAGTAGAAACACTGAAAGTCCTGCAGGGCGTCAGCAGCCACTGCTACATGCTCGAAAGCGTGGAGGATAAAAAACAGTGGGGAAGATACACCTTTCTCGGCTACGATCCGTCGCTGGAACTCACCTGTGTCAACGGAAACCTGACAATCACCGCCGCTGCGGCAGAGATGAAAAAAGTAGAAGATATTCCGGAAAGCCACGAAGAACAGCTTCCGACCGGACAGATCCGGCTGACCGCAAAGACAGCCCATCCGGGAGCCGTCATCAAAACCCTGATTGAGAAAAATAAAAGTCCGAAGATCGCGACACTGCCGACCTTCACCGGCGGCCTCGTCGGATACTTCTCTTACGATTACATCAAGTACAGCGAGCCGACCTTAAAGCTGGACGCAGAAGATCAGGAACATTTCAAAGATGTCGACCTGATGCTGTTCGATAAGGTCATCGCCTATGATAATTACCGTCAGAAAATCGTACTGATGCTTAATATCGAAACCGAAAATCTCGAAGAAAATTACGTAAAAGCCGTACAGGAACTCGAAAAAATGGAAGAGCTGATCCGCTTTGGAAAACCGGCCGAGACGAAAGCCGGCCACCTGAAATCCGAGTTCCGCCCGCTCTTCGATGAGAAAGCGTACTGTGAGAAAGTCGAGCAGGTCAAACATTATATCCACGAGGGAGACCTCTTCCAGCTCGTTCTCTCCAACCGGCTCGAAGCTGATTTTGAGGGAAGCCTCCTCGATACGTACCGCGTTCTCCGCACGACGAATCCGTCGCCGTACATGTTCTACTTCTCGAGTGATGATGTCGAGATCGCCGGTGCATCCCCGGAAACTCTCGTAAAAGTCGAGGACGGAGAGGTCCGGACCTTCCCGCTTGCCGGAACGCGGCCGAGAGGAAAGAGCTATGAAGAAGACCAGCGGCTGGAAAAAGAACTCCTCGCCGATGAAAAAGAGCGTGCCGAGCACAACATGCTGGTTGATCTGGGAAGAAACGATCTCGGAAAGATCTGTGATTTCGGAACCGTGGAAGTAGAAAAATACATGTCAATCGAGCGTTACTCCCACGTCATGCACATCGGTTCCACTGTAAAAGGACAGCTTCGGAAAGACAAGACCGCAGTCGATGCCATCGATTCCGTTCTCCCGGCCGGAACCCTCTCCGGTGCACCAAAGCTCCGTGCCTGCCAGATCATCAACGAGCTGGAAAACAACAAGCGCGGCATTTACGGCGGTGCGATCGGCTATCTGGATTTCACCGGAAATATGGACACCTGCATTGCAATCCGGCTTGCGTTTAAGAAAAACGGAAAAGTGTTCGTCCGCTCCGGCGCCGGCATTGTAGCCGACAGCGTACCGGAAAAAGAGCATCAGGAATGCATCAACAAAGCAAAGGCCGTGATGGTCGCACTTGCAGAGGCAGAAGGAGGAAGCAACTTATGATACTGCTGGTAGATAATTATGACAGTTTTTCCTATAACCTGTATCAGCTCGCCGGTTCGATCAATCCGGACATGAAGGTCATCCGGAACGACGAGATGACGATCGACGAAATCTGCGCACTGGCACCGGCATCCATCATTTTATCTCCCGGACCGGGCCGTCCGGAGCAGGCAGGCCGATGCATGGAGATTGTAGAAAAATTAGGCGGCGAGATCCCGATCCTCGGTGTCTGCCTCGGCCATCAGGCAATCTGTGCCGCGTACGGCGCGACCATCACCTATGCGAAACAGCTGATGCACGGCAAACAGTCCGAGACAACGCTGGATCTTACCTCGGAATTATTCCAGGGGCTGCCGGAAACCGTTCCGGTTGCAAGATACCATTCCCTCGCAGCTGATGAAGCGACACTGCCGGAAACCTTAAAGGTAACGGCAAGAACTGCAGACGGCGAGGTCATGGCAGTCGAGGACAGTGAGAAAAAGATCTACGGAGTCCAGTTTCATCCGGAATCCATTCTGACCCCGCAGGGCAGACAGATGGTAGAAAACTTCTTAAAAATTACAAGATAGATCACAGGACAGCCAAGAAAGAGAGGAACAGAATATGATTCGGGAAGCGATTGTAAAACTGGTAAATAAAGAGAACTTAACCTACGAGATGGCAAAGGGCGCCATGGATGAAATCATGGGAGGAAAAGCCGATCCGATCCAGATCAGCGCATTTTTAACTGCCATGACGATGAAAGGCGAGACAATCGAAGAGATCACCGCATGTGCCAACGGCATGAGAAAGCACGGTGTTCCCATGGAACATAACAAGGATGTTCTGGAAATCGTCGGAACCGGCGGAGATAAATCCAATTCCTTCAACATCTCCACAACAGCATCCCTTGTGATCTCTGCAGGCGGCGTCGCAGTTGCAAAACACGGAAACCGCGCCGCATCGAGCAAATCCGGCGCAGCCGACTGTCTCGAAGCGCTCGGCGTCAAAATCGACCTGGAGCCGGAGAAAAACAAAGAAGTTCTGGAAAAACTTGGAATCTGTTTCCTGTTCGCACAGAAATACCACATGTCCATGAAATACGTGGCACCGGTCCGCAAGATGCTCGGCATCCGAACCATTTTCAACATCCTCGGACCGCTGACCAACCCGGCAGCAGCCACGATGCAGGTGATGGGTGTCTACGAGGAAGCACTTGTCCGCCCGATGGCAGAAGTTCTCTCCAATCTTGGTGTCAAACGCGGCATGGTTGTCTACGGCCAGGACTGCCTCGATGAAATTTCCTTAAGCGCACCGACAAGCGTCTGCGAGATCAAGGACGGAACGTTTGAGGAATACGTCATCACACCGGAAGAGTTCGGCATGACCCGCTGTACCAAAGAAGAGCTGGTCGGCGGAACCCCGCAGGAGAATGCTGAAATTACGAAAGAAATTCTTGCAGGAAAGAAAGGCCCGGCAAGAGACGCTGTTGTCCTGAATGCCGCCGCAGCCCTTCATGTAGCAAAAGAAATCCCGATGCAGGACGCTGTAAAACTGGCAGAGGAGCTGATCGACAGCGGAAAAGCACAGAAAAAACTCGAAGAGTTTGTGTCACTCGCCAATAAATTGGCAGAAGAGGAATAAACATATGATACTGGAAACGATTGCAGAAGCCACAAGAAAACGTGTCGCTGCAGAAAAAGAGAAGTGTTCTCTTGCAGAAATGAAAGAAAAAGCAACGGCGATGAACCCGGACACCGGATTCCCGTTTGAACAGACGCTGAAAAAGCCGGGCATGTCCTTTATCTGCGAGGTAAAAAAAGCCTCCCCGTCGAAGGGCATCATCGCAGAAGATTTCCCCTATCTGGAGATCGCAAAGGAATATGAAGCGGCCGGTGCCTCCGCCATTTCCTGCCTGACTGAGCCGGAATACTTCAAAGGCGACAAGCGTTACTTAAAAAAAATTGCAGAAACCGTATCCATCCCGGTTCTACGGAAAGATTTTACCGTGGATCCCTATATGATCTACGAGGCAAAGGTGCTCGGAGCCACCGCTGTCCTTCTGATCTGTGCGCTGCTGCCGGAGGAAACCTTAAAAGAATATCTGGAAACAGCGCATTCCCTCGGCCTTTCCGCTCTTGTGGAAGCCCACGATGAGGCGGAGGTTGCACAGGCCATGCGCGCCGGAGCAAGGATCATCGGTGTCAACAACCGCAACTTAAAAGATTTCACGGTCGATATCCACAACAGTGAGCGGCTGCGGGAGCTTGTCCCGGAAAACATTGTTTTCGTATCCGAGAGCGGCATCAAAACGCCGGAGGATGTCGGAAGACTGTATCAGAATAAAACCGATGCCGTTCTGATCGGCGAAACGCTGATGCGGAGCAGCAACAAAAAAGCAGAGCTTGAAAAACTCTCTTCAATGTGTTAAAGTGGTAACGTAAGTGCGCGAAACAAAACAGAGCGCACGGGGAGTCAAACGTTATGGAAGAACAGACCAGAATCAAAATCTGCGGGCTCACACGGCTGGAAGACATCGATGCGGTGAATGAGCTGAAGCCCGAATATGTCGGCTTTGTCTTTGCAAAAAGCCGCAGACAGATTACAAAAGAACATGCCGTGACGCTGCGGCGCTATCTGGATCCCGAAATCCAGGCGGTCGGCGTCTTTGTGAACGAGCTTCCGGCGATTGTCGCAGGATACCTCGAAGAGGGCGTCATCGATCTGGCACAGCTCCACGGAAATGAGAGTGAAGAATATATCCATTCGCTCCGGTTCCGCACCGGCGGGGAACTGATCAAGGCATTTTCCATCAAAACCAGGGAGGACGTCGAAAAGGCGAAAAAAAGCAGCGCCGATTACATCCTTCTCGACCACGGAAAAGGCGGTACCGGCGAATCGTTCGACTGGTCACTGATCAGAAACATGGAACGCCCGTATTTCCTTGCGGGAGGCCTGAACGCCGAAAATGTGGAACAGGCGATTTTACAGACACATCCCTTCGCCGTCGACATCAGCAGCGGTGTCGAGACAGACGGCGTAAAGGACCCGAAAAAAATCACAGAATGCATAAGGAGGATAAGACATGTCTGACGGAAGATTTGGTATTCACGGAGGCCAGTACATACCGGAAACTCTGATGAATGAAATTATCAATTTGGAAAAACAGTACAATTATTATAAAAACGATCCGGAGTTCTGCCAGGAACTCGATGACCTGCTGAAAAATTACGCGGGCCGCCCGTCCCTTCTCTACTACGCAGAGAAAATGACAAAGGATCTCGGCGGAGCAAAAATTTACCTCAAACGAGAGGATCTGAACCACACCGGAGCCCACAAAATCAACAACGTGCTCGGACAGTGCCTCCTCGCAAAAAGAATGGGAAAAACCCGTGTCATCGCAGAGACCGGAGCCGGCCAGCACGGTGTGGCAACCGCAACGGCAGCAGCGCTGATGGGACTTGAGTGTGAGATCTTCATGGGAAAAGAAGACACCGACCGTCAGGCCCTCAATGTATACCGGATGGAGCTTCTCGGTGCAAAAGTAAATGCCGTTACTACCGGAACTATGACCTTAAAAGATGCCGTCAATGAGGCGATGCGCGAGTGGGTATCACGTGTCGATGACACCCACTACGTTCTCGGTTCCGTTATGGGCCCGCATCCGTTCCCGACCATCGTCCGCGATTTCCAGGCTGTCATCAGCAAAGAGGCAAGAGAGCAGATCCTCGAAAAAGAAGGAAAACTCCCGAAAGCCGTCATGGCATGCGTCGGCGGCGGAAGCAATGCGATGGGTATGTTCTATAACTTCATCAATGACAAAAATGTCCGCCTGATTGGATGCGAGGCAGCAGGACGCGGCGTCAACACCGCAGAGACTGCAGCAACCATTGCAACCGGAACACTCGGCGTCTTCCACGGTATGAAATCCTACTTCTGCCAGGATAAATATGGTCAGATCGCACCGGTTTACTCGATTTCCGCAGGCCTTGACTACCCGGGCATTGGACCGGAGCATGCATATCTGCATGACATCGGCCGCGCCGAATACGTTCCGGTAACGGACGATGAGGCAGTAGAAGCTTTTGAATACCTCGCAAGAACCGAGGGTATCATCTGTGCGATCGAGAGTGCCCATGCAGTAGCCCATGCGATGAAGATCGCAAAAGAATTTGATCCGGAAGACTCCATCATCATCTGCCTGTCCGGACGCGGAGACAAAGACGTAGCAGCCATTGCAAGATACAGAGGGAGGGACCTTCATGAGTAAAGTAACAGAAGCATTTTCAAACAGCAAAGCATTCATTCCGTTTCTGACAGCCGGAGACCCGAACATTGAAAAAACAGAGAATTATATTCTGGAGCTCGAAAAAGCAGGCGCAGACCTGATCGAGATCGGAATCCCGTTTTCCGATCCGATCGCCGAGGGCGTTGTCATCCAGGAGGCAGACCTCCGTTCCTTAAAAGCCGGAACTACCACCGATAAAATTTTCGATATGGTAGCCTCCGTGCGCAGAAAAACAGACATTCCGCTGGTGTTTATGACCTACTTAAACCCGGTGTTCCATTACGGATACGAGCCGTTCTTTACAAAATGCGAGGAAGTCGGCATCAACGGCATCATCATCCCGGATATGCCGTATGAGGAAAAAGGCGAATTAAACGATATTGCGCGCAGCCATCAGGTAGATGTCATTTCCCTGATTGCGCCGACATCTGAGCAGCGCATCCAGAAAATTGCCGCAGATGCCGAAGGTTTTATCTACCTCGTATCGTCTCTGGGCGTTACCGGTGTCAGAAGCGAGATCAAGACAGACCTCGATTCCATGATCGCCGCAATCCGCAAAGTAACCGATATTCCGGTAGCCGTAGGCTTCGGCATCAACACGACCGATCAGGCGGCCAACATTGCAAAAATTGCGGACGGTGTCATCGTAGGAAGCGCTATCGTCAAAATGATTGCGAAGTACGGCACTCATGCGGAGCAGCACATCTATACGTATGTCCGCATGATGAAGGAAGCTGTCATGACAGCAAATAAATAAAACCCGCGTCATTGCGTGTTTGAAAAAACTGTGTTAAGATGAGAGCGTGTCTGAAACAAACCGTTTTGGACACGCTTTTTCAACGTAAAATACCTGACCGGCTTTCAAAAAAGCCGGATAGAATATGGAGGAAAAACGTGTTAGATGTATGTTTACTGGGAACAGGCGGTATGATGCCTCTGCCAGGCAGACGCCTGACCGCCCTGATGACCCGATACAACGGAAGCAGCCTTCTGATCGACTGCGGCGAGGGAACCCAGGTTGCCATCAAGGAAAAAGGCTGGACCTTTAAGCCGATTGATGCCATCTGCTTCACCCATTACCACGCAGACCACATCAGCGGCCTTCCAGGACTTCTCCTGACGATGGGAAACACTGACCGGAGAGACCCGCTGACCATGATCGGCCCAAAAGGCCTGGAGCGCGTCGTCAATTCGCTGCGCGTCATCTGCCCGGAGCTGCCGTTCCCGATTGTATTTCACGAGGTGACAGCGCCGGAGGAAGTGATCGAGATGAACGGCTACAAAATCACAGCCTTCCGCGTGCAGCACAATATCACCTGCTACGGCTATTCGCTGGAGATCTCCCGCAAGGGAAAATTCGATGTGGAGCGCGCTAAAGCACAGGAAATTCCGATTAAATGCTGGAATCCGCTGCAGAAAGGCGAGACTGTCACCCTGGATGGAAAGACGTATACGCCGGATATGGTCCTCGGCCCTGCCAGAAAGGGACTGAAGGTGACCTACTGCACCGATACCCGCCCGATTCCGTCGATCTCCGAACATGCGAAAGGCTCCGACCTTTTTATCTGCGAGGGAATGTACGGCGAGCCGGAAAAACAGGCAAAAGCAAAAGAATTTAAGCATATGACCTTCTACGAGGCGGCAAAACTGGCAAAAGATGCCGGGGTTGCCGAAATGTGGCTGACCCACTTTTCCCCGTCGCTCGTCGGCCCGCAGCGGTACATGGATGAGGTACAGAAGATTTTCCCGGCCGCAGAGCTTGGAAAAGACGGAAGATCAGTAGAACTGTTATTTGAAGAGGAAACGAAAAATGAGTGAAAAAGATACCCTGATTCTTGCAATTGAGAGCTCCTGCGATGAAACCGCAGCCTCCGTCGTGAAAAACGGAAGATGTGTGCTGTCTAACATTATTTCATCCCAGATCGCCATCCATACCCTGTATGGCGGCGTTGTGCCGGAAATTGCATCCAGAAAACATATTGAAAAAATCAACCAGGTTGTAGAAGCGGCCTTAAAAGAAGCCGATGTCACTCTGGATGATATCGATGCGATCGGTGTTACGTACGGCCCTGGCCTTGTCGGCGCACTTCTCGTCGGCGTGGCAGAGGCAAAAGCGATCGCCTATGCAAAAAAGAAACCGCTGGTCGGCGTTCACCATATTGAAGGCCACGTCTCGGCGAACTATATCGAACACCCGGATCTGGAGCCGCCGTTCCTGTGTGAAATCATCTCCGGAGGACATACCCATCTTGTCATTGTAAAAGATTACGGTTCTTTCGAAATCCTCGGAAGAACGAGAGACGACGCAGCCGGAGAAGCCTTCGATAAGGTAGCCCGTGCCATCGGACTCGGCTATCCGGGCGGACCGAAGATCGACAAGCTGGCAAAAGAAGGAAACCCGCACGCCATCGACTTCCCGCGTGCCCACGTGGAGGATGCGCCGTATGACTTCAGCTTCAGCGGCGTAAAATCTGCCGTTTTAAACCATCTGAACAAATGCCGGATGACAGGCGAACCAATTGTCGAAGCAGACATCGCTGCGTCCTTCCAGCAGGCCGTTGTGGACGTTCTGGTGGATAATGCCATCCGTGCGGCCAAAGATTACCATATGGACCGTCTGGCGATCGCCGGCGGCGTTGCATCGAACGGGGCACTCCGCGCGGCGATGGAAGCAGCATGTGAAAAAGAGGGCATCCGCTTTTACCGTCCGTCCCCGATCTTCTGTACCGACAATGCGGCCATGATCGGTGTGGCAGCTTACTACGAGTACCAGAAGGGAACCCGCCACGGCTGGGACCTGAATGCCGTACCGAACCTGAAGCTTGGAGAACGATAAGAAAAAGAAACTTCCGCAGCAGAATGGAGAAGAGAGATCTGCTGCGGAGTTTTTGCATTTGTAGAAAACGGAGGAAAAGATGAGCGAGAAGAAAGAAAAATACACTGCGGTTGTCCTGGCAGCCGGAAAGGGAACCCGGATGGGCGGAAGCGTAGCAAAACAGTTTCTGGAAATCGGAGGAAAACCAGTCGTGGTTTACGCTCTGGAGGTTTTTGAACATTCGCCGGAGATTGACCAGATCATTCTTGTGACAGGTGCGGATAAAATAGAATACTGTCAGAAAGAGATTATCGAAAAATATGGAATTAAGAAAACTGTTTCCGTATGCGCAGGCGGAAGGGAACGGTATGAATCTGTCTGGAAAGCACTGCAGACGCTGAAAAGTCTGGAAAGCGAACAGGAGCAGAAGACCGATTACGTTCTGATTCACGATGGCGCCCGCCCGTTTTTAAACCAGGAGATGCTGGAACGTCTCTGTGCATGTGTGAAAGAAGAAAAAGCCTGTGTCCTTGGCATGCCGGTCAAGGATACCATCAAACTTACCGATGAAAACGGAAAAATCAGGGAAAGCCCGCGAAGAGATCTCGTATGGCAGGCACAGACCCCGCAGGCCTTTGCAGCAGAGCTTCTGCTTCCGGCATTCGAAAAACTGATGCAGCATTCCACAGAAGGAATCACCGACGATGCCATGGTTGTGGAGAAGGAGATGGGAATCGCATCAGTGATGGTAAAAGGCGGCTATGAAAATATAAAAATCACAACACCGGAGGATCTGCTCGTTGCAGAGAGCTTTCTGGCAGAAAAATAGAAAAAGTAAAATACAGAAAGCAAACTATAAATAGATAAAAATAAATGTGTGAATTGCAAAACGGGGAAAAACAGCGAAAACGAAAAAGAAATTGAAAAAAATGTAAAAAAAATTCAAAAAAGTGGTTGACATTCTGAAACACTGCTGATATAATAACGAATGTCGCTGAGCGAGAGAGATAAAAACGCAAAGCTGACAAGCCAAAAACTGAGAAGATTTCGGGAGTTACCGAGATTTGAATTCACACACGGAGAGGTATCGAAGCGGTCATAACGAGGCGGTCTTGAAAACCGTTTGTCCGAAAGGGCGCGTGGGTTCGAATCCCACCCTCTCCGCTCAAAACTCAGTAAACTGAATATCTGGTTATGAATCAGGCAAACATGGAGAAGTACCCAAGCTGGCTGAAGGGGCTCCCCTGGAAAGGGAGTAGGTCGTTAATAGCGGCGCGAGGGTTCAAATCCCTCCTTCTCCGTTCGGCTTTGAAAAAAAGTTGAAAAAAGTTCTTGACAAAAGCAAAAGAGTTTGGTAAAATAAACGAGTTGCTGATCGAGAGAACGGCAAAGATCCTTGATAATTAAACAATGAAACACATCCTCGAAAGTTCT